>CAZPAT010000025.1:1613-7627 GCA_964584485.1 uncultured Bifidobacterium sp. | reverse complement strand
AGCACCACCGCGAGCGCCGCGAACACGCCGGAGATCGTCCAGGCGATGGCCTTCTCGGAGCGCGGCACGAGCCTCATGTTGTTCCCCCGCTAGGCCGTCCCGTCGCCGCGCCGCAGGCCGCCGCTGGTGGCGAGCGCGATGACGATCCCCACGAGGAACCCGATGATGGCGCCGGTGATGGCGGTGCGCACCCGGTTGGAGGTGCGGGCCGACGACGATGCGCCGGTGGCCAGCGTGACGATGGCGGGCGCCTCGATCTGCTGCGCACGGGCCAACTGCAGCTCGGAGGCGGCCAGCAGTTCGCGTACGTCCGCGAGGCGTGCGAGATCATCCGCTGTGGCGTCGCGGCGGGTGCGCGCCTGCAGCCGGGCCTCTTCCGCGGACAGCCTGCGCACCTGCTTCTCGAGGGTGCTGCTCACGGCCTCGTACCCGGTGCTGGCGCTGGTGAGCGCCGCCTCGGCGTAGGCGTTGGCGAGGCGGATGGACTCCTCGCGGCTCGCCGTGGTGGCGCGGATGCTGGCGATGGCGGGCTGTCCGGTGCTGGTGGTCCCCGGCGCGCGCGGGACGCTCACATCGCTGCGCGCGCGCACCTGCCCGCGGGTGAGCCCGGTCTCCTTCGCCACGGCGTCCACCACCGCGTCGCCCTGCAGCATGGTGGCTGCGGTGAGCGGGTTGGTGCCGGGAGTGGAGGCGAGGTTCCCGAGGATCGTCGTGGCCTGGCCCAGGTACACCTTGGACGTGGCCGAGTAGGTGGTGTCGGCGGTGTACGTGATCCCGAAGGCCACCAGCCCGGCGATGACCGTGGTGGCGAGGACGATCCACTTTCCGCGCCAGATCGCGCGCCACAGGTCGCCGAGTGTGATCTCACGATCAGACGCCACCGCTCACCGCCTCCCCGCGTCCGCCCATCGGCTGCAACCGGTCCCCGTCCCGCACGAGGACGTGCTCGGACAGGAAGCGTGTCATCACCACGCCCGCCCTGTGTGTTCCCAGTCGGGGCGCGACGTCCTCCCCTGCGGCCATCGCCAGGATGAGCGCGGGGTAGTCGCCGCCGGCGGCGAGCGGCAGCGGGAAGCCGCCACCGAACCGGGTGTTGATGTCGGTGACGCCCAGGATGCGGCCATCTTCGCGGAAGCACTGGATGGTGCAGGGACCGCACAGGCCGATTCCCTCGATGACCGCCGCGCCCAGTTCGACCAGCTGCGGGTCATCGAGGGTCTCCCCCTTGATCTGCTCCCCGCCCTTGCTCTGGTACATGGCCCGGGGGATGGCCCCGATGGCGCGTCCGTCCGGTGAGGCCAGGCAGTCGATGCTGAACTCCTCTCCCGGCAGCGCCTGCTGCAGCACGCTGGCCACCGGCGTGCGCGCGAGGAAGAAGTCGAGCTCCTCGCGGTCCTCGCATCGGTGGATCCACCGCCCGGCGAACCCGATGCGCGGCTTGATCATCATGGGGTATGGCAGGCCATCGCGGTCGGTGCCGTCCACCGGCCATGTGGGCGGTGACGGCAGGCCCGCGTCCGTGAGCATCTCATGGCACAGCCACTTGTCCTGGCAGGCCGCCGCCACCTCGGGTGACGGCAGCATCACCAGCCCCCCGGCCTCCCGCACCTGCGCCGCGGCTCCCGCCAGCACCACGGGGTCGAGGTCGGTCAGCGGCAGCACCGCCCCGATGCCCTCGCGCGCCACGACGTCCGCGACCGCCGTGCCGTACCCGGGGTCGTCCACCGGGGGAAGGTCCACCACCAGGTCTGCGGAGAACAGCGTGGGCGAGAGCGGGTCGAGGTCACTCACCACCACGCGCCCGCCATCGCCCCGTCGCGCAAGGGCATCGCGGAACGCGCGCACGATGTCGTCGCGCTGACCCGCGCAGGTGAGCAGCACCGAGGCGTGGTCAGGCATCCCGGCCACCCGCCAGGTCGAACCCGCCCTCCTGCCCCCGGTACTGGCCCTCGCCCCGCAGCACGACGCGGATGGTGTCGGCGATGATGCGCAGGTCGAGACCCGGCGACCAGCGGCCGACGTACTCGACGTCCAGTGCAATGCGTTGCGACCAGGGGATCGCCGCGCGCCCGCGCACCTGCGCGAGCCCGGTCATGCCCGGGCGCGCCATCAGGCGCCGCCGCTGCGTGGCGTCGTAGTGCGCGATCTGCGACGGCACCGTGGGGCGCGGGCCCACGATGCTCATGTCCCCGCGGATCACGTTGAGGAGCTGGGGCAGCTCGTCGAGCGAGAGCCTTCGCAGCACGCGCCCCGCGCGCGTAATGCGCTCATCATCCTCCAGCACCGCGAGCCCCGCGCCGCGGCCCTCCGCGCCATCCACCATGGAGCGGAACTTCAGGCAGGTGAACGGGCGCCCGAACGCGCCGGCGCGGCGTTGGCGGAAGATGGCGGGCCCCGGCGAATCGATGCGCACCCATGCGGCGATGCCCGCCATCACGGGCGCCAGGGCGACGGTCGCGGGGATCGCGATGGCGAGGTCCATGGCGCGCTTGGCGGTCCCGCCGACGGGGCGGGTACGCGGCGGCGTGCCGGCCCCGGTATCGGGCGCGGTGTGCTGCACGTGCGCCGCACGGTAGCGGAGCCGGGTGCGCACCGGGCTCACGCGGCCCCCGCCGCGAGCTCGTCGACGAGCGCCACGAACCGCCCGGCCAGCACCGCGCGGTCGTACTCCGCGAGCGCATGCTGCTGACCCGCGGCACCACGGGCACGGGCGCCGTCCGGGTCGTCGGCCGCCTGGCGGATGGCCGCCGCCATGGCCGCGGGGTCCTCCGGGGGGACGTTCCACCCGCACCCTGCCCGGTCCACCAGGCGCGTGAGCTCGCCCGCCGGGGCGGCGGCCAGCACGGGTCGTCCGGCCGCCAGGTAGTCGAACACCTTGTTCGGAAGGGCCCCGGCGAAGAGATCCCGGTCCTGGTACGGCAGGAGGCACACATCGGCACGTGCGAGGAACGCCGGAACCTGCCGCTTGGGCACCGGGTCCACGAAGACGACGTTGCCCAGCCCGCGTTCACGGGCATCGGCCACGAGGGCGGGCTTCCGGTCGCCCCCGCCCACCAGCACCACGCGAATGCGCGGGTCGTCCTGCAGCAGCTCGGCCGCCCCGAGCACGGTGTCGAGCGACGAGTACGTGCCGTGGGCGCCCACGAACATGGCGACCACGGCATCGTCGGGCACCGGCAGGGCCGCCGGCTGGGCGGGGTCGGGCAGCACGTCGAGGTCGATGCCGTTGGTGATGAGGCTCACCCGGCCCGCCGGGATGACGCCCGAGGCAACCACGCCATCGCGGATTCCCTCGGTCAGGGCCACCACGCGATCGGCGCGCCGGTAGCAGTAGTGCTCCATCCGGCGCGCGGCCCCGATCACCCGGGGGTTGGTGACCAGCCCCATGGCGACGGCGGAGTCGGGCCAGAGATCCCGCACCTCCAGCAGGAAGCGCGCCCGGCGCGCCCGCGCCAGCGCCGCCGCGGCCGCCGCGGCGGGAAGCGACGGCGACGATGCCACCACCACGTCGGGCCGTGGCAGTCGCAGTTCCGCGACGGCCGACCACAGGGCGAAGGTGCCGTAGTTGGAGAGCCGCGACCGCAGGTCACGGCCGTAGCCCGGCGTGGAGTAGGTGCGCACGATGTCCAGGCCGTCCTCGGACGACCGGACGATGCGCCGGCCCCGGTACTCGTCGGGGATCGTCCGCTCCTTGTGCTGCACGTACGACGTGACCACGGTCACGTCGTGGCCCGCGCGTGCCAGGGCCCGGCAGTGCTGCCAATGGCGCACGCCGCCGGGTTGATCGCCGCTCACGAAGTACTGGGACACGTACAGGACCCGCGCCATCAGCCGAGCACCTCCGCGTAGAAGCCGGTGAGCGCATCGGCCTCGCGCTCGAAGGTGAGGCCCTCGAGGAAGGCCCGCCTGCCGGCCTCACCCATGCGGCGTGCACGCGTGGGGTCGTCCAGCAGTTCGCGGATCGCCGCCGCGTGGGCCGCGGGATCGTCCGCCGGCACCACGATGCCGCACCCCGTGGACCGGACGATCGCCGCCATGCGCGGGAGGTCGCTCGCCACCACCGGCCGCCCCATGGCCATGGCCTCGACCAGCTTGGTGGGCACGGCCCTGTCGTAGTTGCCGTGGCGGCGCAGCGGTATCCATGCCACTGACGCACGCGCGAGCAGGTGCGGCACCTCCGAGTGATCCACCACGCCGAGATGCTCGACGCCCGGCGGCAGGTCACCGGGATCGCCCGGGCCGGCGAGCAGGAGGCGCGCTCCGTGCACCCCCACCTGGGGGAATGCCTCGAGCATCAATGGCAGCCCGCGCAGGGGACCCAGGCCACCGACGTACAGGACGATGTTGCCCTCGGGTTCACCGGCGTGCCCGAACTCGGAGGCAAAGGGGCTGTTGGCGACGCTGACGGCGTGGCAGCCGGCCGCGGCGAATCGCGTGGCGAGGTCCTCATTCGCGGTCACCACCCCCGCCAGCCTGCGCCCGGCGGCACGCTCGGCCCCCGCGGCGAGCGCGGCGATGGGGCGCCGCAGAGGCGCTGGGATCCACCGCTTGGTCCGGGCGGTCTCGCCCAGGTACTCGTGGGCGTCGTAGATGACGGGCCGGCCGGTCACCCGCTGCAGCCAGAGCGCCTGCGGCAGCATCTCCGGATCGTGCACGTGGTAGGCGTCGGCAGCCATGGCACGGGCGCGACGGGCGATGTCCCAGCCGGCACGGGCGCGCCGCGACCGCGGCACAGGTGCCTCGAGGCCGACCACCGATGCCTCGGCCCCGGCCGCGGCGAGGGCCCGCACCTCCTTGTGGAAGATCCGCACGTCCCGAGGACGGTGGACGCTCGTCAGGTGCACCACCCGCCGTCCGTCCAGGCGCGCGCCGGACGGAGGCGCGGGGGGTGCGATGGGGCCCATGCGGGCGCCCCGTTCCGCGAGGTCGTCAAGCAGGTCCTCCCACAGTCGGTCGTAGCCCGGCGCCCGTTCATCGGCCAGGTAGGTGTTGTGCCAGAGCAGGGCGGCGGCGCCTCCTGCCCGTCGCACGGCGTCGAGCACCCGCAGTGCCCGCGCACGGGCATCCGCGGCATCCAGCCCCAGGTGCGAGTGCAGCGTGGTGTCCATGACGCACAGCGGCACGAGGGTGATGTCGGCCGCGCGTTCCTGCCCCACGATCCACGGCCGGAATGGGCGTGCGTATCCGGCTGCGAAGCCCGGACGCTCACTGAAGCCCAGGCTGGCGTCGTACGTGAGGCCGGCGCGTTCCACGCGCAGCGGCGTGTCGTGGTATCGGAAGCGCAGGTAGTGGAACCGGACCCCGCGGATGTCACCGGCCTCATCGCGCAGGGCGCGCAGCTCGTCGCGGAGCGCCTCCTCCGACTCCGATGACGCGAAGGCGCCGTGCAGCGCCACCTCGGACCCCGCAGCGCGCACCGCGGCGGCCAGGTCCCGGCGCTCCCGCTCGTACGTGCGCCGGGGGGTGCCGTCCAGCCGGTGCGCGTTCCGGCCGATCAGGAACACGGTGGCCCGCAGTCCGCGGCGCCAGGTGGTCTCCAGGAGGTCCGGCACGTTGTCCCAGGGGTCATGACCGGCGAGGTCG
Source organism: uncultured Bifidobacterium sp. (assembly GCA_964584485.1). GTDB lineage: Bacteria > Actinomycetota > Thermoleophilia > Miltoncostaeales > Miltoncostaeaceae > SYFI01. The sequence continues at coordinate 2,044 of CAZPAT010000025.1, read as the reverse complement.
CGCACGGCCCTGTGCCGCCGCCGTTTGATCGCCCGCGCGATACCCCGCGGCGTCCGCCGCCGGATGCGGTCGATGTCGTGCGTGAGGAACACGGTCCAGGACTCCGGGGCGGGAAGGCCGAGGGCCTCGCGCAGCACGGCCAGGTAGCCCTCGACGGCCGGCTCCTCGATGTCCAGCCCCTCGATGCTGGCGAAGGCGCTGCGGGCGTACGGCAGCCTGCCGAAGCGGTCGCGGTCCCCCACCCGGTACTCATCCCACCGGGCCAGCAGGTAGAAGGCGCTCGCCACGATGTCGCCGGGTATCGCCGCCGCCGGGTCGGCGGGGGGGAACAGCAGGGTGAGTCCCCCGGCCCGGTGGACCGCCTCCGCGGGGAATGCCCCGGGGCCCTCGAAGAAGGCCTGGGCGGTGTCCTGCAGGGGGATCCAGCACGC
>CAZPAT010000025.1:0-1513 GCA_964584485.1 uncultured Bifidobacterium sp. | reverse complement strand
CCCTCGGGCCAGGTGCGCGGGCTCCCGGTGGCATCGAGCCATGCGGCGAGGGGGATGTTGACCCCGGCCGCCGTGGCGAGGGAGATCCACAGCCACGACCGCGGGTTGACCTCGATCAGGTAGTCGCGCCCGTCGCGGGGATCACGCTTCACCTCCACCTGCGAGATGCCGTGGAAGCCGATCTCGTCCAGCAGTGCATGGCAACGCGCTGCCAGTCCCGGGTCCCACCACGCCTCCGCCGCGCGCGCGGTGCCGAATCCCGGCGGCCACTGCCGCAGCTTGCGTCCCGTGAATGACGCCAGCGGGCGGCCGTCGGGATCGCGGTAGGAGCCGAGGGTCCACAGCGCGTCGTCGCCCCCGGGGATGACCTCGGACACCTGCGGCAGGTGCTCTTCCGCGCGGTCCCACTGGCGCACCAGCGCGTCGGGGTCGTCTGCCTCGAGCACCTGCCGCCCGAACGTCGACTTGAAGCCCGCGGGGTCGCGCCGCGGCTTGAGCACGACCGGGAACCGCAGCTCGCGCGCCGCCTCGCGGACGTCGTCCCCGTCGCCGGGCTCCACGGTCGCCGGGACGGGGAAGCCGATCCGCCGGGCGGCGGCGTGCTGGCAGGACTTGTCCAGGTATGGCGCCAACTGCTCCCACGGCGACCACGGCATGTCGAACCACTCCGCGAGGCGCGCCTCGTGCGGACCGATGGCCTCAATTGCCTCGTCGTGCGTGGGGAACAGCACTCCGCGGGCATCCAGCGAGCGGCCGAGCACCTCCAGCTCATCAACGAACGCGTCCGGGTGCGCCACGGGGTCGGCGAGCACGACCTTGCGGGCGTGGCGCGACAGCAGGCCCATGGCCCGCGGATCGTGGTCGGTGGCCATCACCGGCACGCCCTCGCGGGCCAGCGACCGGATGATGCCGAGCGCGTTCGGGCCGGATGCCTGCAGCACCACGGCGACGGCGTCGCCGCGCCGGCTCACGCGCGCATCACGTCCCCGTACACGGCTTCCATGCGCCGCGCATTGGCGGCCCATGTGTAGTCCTCGCCGGAGCGCCGCAGGGCCTCTGCGCCCATGGCTGTCCGGAGGGCATCGTCGTCGAGCACCCGTGCGAGTGCCTGCGCCAGCGCGCCGGGGTCGTGCGGCGGCACCAGCAGCCCGGTGTGCGGGTCGTCGACGATCTCCGGTGTCCCATCCACCGCCGTGGCAACGACCGGCAGTCCGCATGCCATCGCCTCGCACACCACGGTGGGCAGGCCCTCGGACAGCGATGGCAGCACGAACGCATCTCCGGTGGACATGACCCAGCCCACGTCATCGTGCGGCACCTTTCCGAGCCATGTGATGCGGTCGGCCACGCCAAGCTCGGCCGCCCGCCGCTCGAGGGGCTCGCGCAGTGGGCCGATGCCCGCCATCACCAGTCGTGGCGCGCCGCTCGCGCGCGCGGCCAGGATGCCCATGGCCTCGACCAGGTCGTCCACGCCCTTCCGCGGCACGAGCTTGCCCACGTACGAGATCACGGG
>CAZPAT010000024.1:0-13408 GCA_964584485.1 uncultured Bifidobacterium sp. | reverse complement strand
CCGGCGATCCGGAGGGCCCCGGCGATCCGGAGGGCCCCGGCGATCCGGAGGGCCCCGGCGATCCGGAGGGCCCCGGCGATCCGGAGGGCCCCGGCGATCCGGAGGGCCCCGGCGATCCGGAGGGCCCCGGCGATCCGGAGGGCCCCGGCGATCCGGAGGGCCCCGGCGATCCGGACGCACCGGAGACCGAGGCGGACGACCCGCTCCCCCGGGGCCCGGGCGATGCCGTACGGCGGCCGATCGCACAACCGGTCGCCGCTGCTCCCCGGAACCCCGGCATGCCTGCACCGGTCCCCGCAGCCGCACCGGTCACAACCGCGGCGCCTGACATGCCCGCTCTCGAGCCCTCCGCCCTGAGGGCGACGATCCGGGGCACCGCCCGGGTGCGCCGCGGCGGTTTCGTCGTCTACCGCATCACGGTGAAGAACGTCAGCGAGCAGCGTGCCTACGGCGTGCGCTTCCGCAACACGCCGCCGGCCACGATGCGGTGGGCAGCCGTTCCGGCAGGAGCCACATTCATCAGCCGCACCCGCAGCACGCGAGGCACGACGAAAGCGACCTCGGGGCGCAGGGCCCGGGCAACGATGCGCACCAAGGCCGCCGCGTGGTCGGTCCGTTCCCTCGCACCGGGGGCCTCGATCACCCGCACCGTGCGGATGAAGATGAGCAACCGGGCACGTGGGCGCAGCTGCACCGTCCTGATCGCAACCGCCGACAACGCGCGCACCGTCCGTCCCAGGGCCTGCACCCGAGTGCTGTCGGCATCCCGTCGGGCCTCGGTAGCCGTCACCGGGTAGGGCCTCGTGCACATGGCAGCCAGCCCCCGTACCGTGGGCGCATGCACCTCTTCACCTACGGCTCGCTGTGTGACGCCCGCATCGCATCGACAGCCCTCGGACATCCGGTGCATGTGGAGAGGGCGCACCTCCCGGACTGGGAGCGCGGATGGTTCGTTTCCATCGACAACCGTTCGTCAGGGTCGTACGCATGCACCACCTGCGGTGGCCTCCCCGCGCGGTGCGTGGTGGTGGGCATCCGCCCGCGGGCCGGGACGTCGGTGCTTGGGGCCCTGATCACCATCGGCGATGACGACCTGGCGGTGATCACGGAGCGCGAGCGCTCCTACCGATTGGGACATGTGCGCGTACGGCGCCCGGACGGCGGTGATGTGACGGCGCTCACCGCGATACCGCGGGACGACCTGCTGCGGCGCCCGGCAGACGGGGCGGCGATTCCGGCCGTGTACGAGCGCGTGGTGGTGGATGCGCTGCGCTCCCTCGTCGCCCCCGCCCCGCTGGACGAGTCAGGTGCATTCACCCCCACGGACGCGCCACGCCGTCGCGATCTGCGGTACGTACGGGACGACGGAATCGCGCGCGGGGCCTGCATCTGCCCGCCGGGCTGAGATACCGCCTGTAGGTTGCGGGAATGCCGCTGACCCTCCAGGGCAGGAGCCGCTGGCTCATCATGCCCGTGCTCGCCCTCGGCGTCTCGCTGATCGTGATCGACGGGACGATCGTGAACGTGGCGCTGCCGGAGATCATCGACGCGCTGCAGATGGACCTGAGCGAGGCCGAGTGGACCAACTCCCTCTACGCGCTGGTGTTCGCGGCGCTGCTGATCGCGGTGGGGGCCACCGCAGACCGCTTCGGCCGACGACGGCTGTTCGTGGCCGGGGTGGTGGTGTTCGCGCTGGCGTCGGTGCTTGCCGCGCTCTCGGAGACGGCCGAGATGCTGCTGGCCGCGCGGGCCCTGCAGGGCGTGGGAGGCGCGCTGGTGCTGCCCACCAGCCTCTCGCTGGTGAATGCCAACTTCCACGGGCGCGACCGGGCCGCGGCGTTCGGCATCTGGGGTGCCACCATCGCCGGCATGGCCGCGGTGGGCCCCGTGCTCGGCGGGTGGCTCACCACCGACTTCTCGTGGCGGCTCATCTTCTGGATCAACCCGCCGCTGGCCCTGCTGGTGATCGTCGGCGCCCTGCTGCTGGTGCCCGAGTCGAAGGAGCCCGGGGCACCGGGCCTGCGCGACTGGTTCGGCGTGCTGCTGATCTCGGGCGGCCTGGCGCTGGTGGTGTTCGGACTGATCGAGGGCGAGACCTACGGCTGGTGGTCGGCCACGGCCGACGCGCCGGGGTGGTGGCCGCTGCCGGGTTCGCCGGTGCCCTGGGCCCTCACGCTGGGCGTCCTGCTGCTGCTGGCGTTCGTGGGCTGGACCGAAGCCCGCAACCGACGTGGCAAGGCGACCCTCATCGACCTGGGGCTGTTCACGCTCCCCACCTTCCGATGGGGCGGGGTGACCATCCTCATCGTGTCGCTGGGTGAGTTCGGCGTGATCTTCGTGATACCGCTCTTCCTGCAGAACGTGCTGGGGATGAGCGCACTCGGCGCGGGCCTGGTCATCCTTGCCCTGGCCGCAGGCGCCATGGTCTCCGGCGGGGTGGCCGCGCCGGTGTCGCGGAAGCTGGGCGGGCACCGGATCGTGCAACTGGGGATGGTCCTGGAGATCGCGGGCATCGCGTGGTTCGCCTTCGTGGTGGCACCCGGGGCATCGCCGTGGGTGTTCGTGGCCCCCCTCGCGGTGTACGGGCTGGGCGTGGGCTTCGCCACCGCGCAACTGACCAACGTGGCACTGCAGGACGTCCCGGTGGCCGAGTCCGGGCAGGCAAGCGCGATGCAGTCCACGCTGCGGCAGGTGGGGTCTGCGCTCGGCACGGCCGTGCTGGGCGTGGCCCTCGCACTGGCCGTGACATCGCAGGTGACCGCGTCGGTCGAGGCCCAGGGCGTGCCGGCGCCGCAGGCCGAGCAGATCGCCACGGCCGTGAAGGCATCGGCCGGCACGGCTATCCCCAAGCTGTCGTCGGCGCCGGAGACCGCCCCGCTGGCACCCGCCCTCGATCAGTCATTCGCCGATGCGGTCCAGGTGGTGGGCTGGACCGCCGCGGGCTTCGTGTTCCTGGGGCTGCTGGCGTCGCTGAGGATCCCGGGCAACCGCCCGCGCGACGGCACCTAGTACATGTGGACGGGCGTGCCGTACGAGGCGAACTCGTACAGGTACGGGGCGAACGGCGACGCGATGCGCACGCACCCATGCGATGCCGGGTAGCCCGGCACATCCGGGTACTCGTGGAAGGCGAAGCCGCCCGTGAAGTACGAGGCGTAGGGCATCCATGAGCTGAACGGGATGGACCAGCTCATGAGCTCCTTGCGGTAGATGCTGTAGGTGCCGCGGGGGGTATTGCCCGCGGATCCGCTGGAGAAGTGGATGGCCCGGACCACGCGGCCCCGCTTCACCAGCAGGACCACCTGCTTGCCGATGTAGCCCTCCAGCCACGTACCGCCCCCCTTGCGGCGGGCCGTCGGACGGCCTGCCGTGGACAGGCGCTTCTGCGTGGCGGCGTCGGCCTGCCCCGTGCGCTCGAGGCCGTTCCACCCCTGGAACGCCATGATCGCCTGCGACAGGGCGTAGTCGGAGGTGTTCGACGGCGTGGCCTTCGGGGGCAGGTACCCGAGGGCGGCAAGGCGCTTCACCTGACCGGCCTCGACGTCCAGGTCGAGCGTGTGGCGGATGAGGTCACGGAGCGCCGGCGTGATGCGCCGGGGGGCCGCGAGCGCGGCCGAGCCGTGCGCGGCCTTCGGAACGGTGATGAGCCTGAGGTAGTCGCTGGTCCACCCGGCGCGCGCGAGGCGGTCACGCAATTGCATGGTGAGCCTCGGCGGCACCACGGTGTCGGACGATCCGCGCATGAGCGTGATGTGCTCGCGATAGCGCTGCTTCCTGATGCGCGAGTTGTCGCCGAGCGTGACCGGGATGAGCACCTGCTGGGTGGCGGGGTCCAGCATCACCCTGCGGGTGGGGTCGAACGCCGAGATGCCGAGCGCGCCGTCGATACGGCTGGGAAGGCTGCGGGTCATGGCCACGGCGAACGCTGCCCCGCTGGACTCGCCCAGGGTGACAAGCCGGGTGCTGTCCATGTCAGTGCGCCGGTCGAGGATGTTCATCAGGTCGGTGACCGCGGTCGCGTCCGCGGCACGCCGGTCGGCCTGCATGGGATACCAGCACGGCTGGTCGGCCAGCGCCGCGCACGGAAGGGCGTCCAGCGCCACTGCCACCGCGCCCGCGCGGTTGATGGAGTACCCGAACCGGTCGAGGGCGTCCTGGGCCGTGGTGCCCTCGCGGGGGAACACGATGACCACCGGGGGCCGGGCGCCATTCGACGCCGGCGGGCTGATGATGGCGTGGCGCGTGACGCCGGCGGAGGTGAACGCCACGTCCTCGTTGGCCGATAGGGCGGTCGCGGGGATGATCAGCAGGGCGGTGGCCACGGCCCCCGCCAGGGTGATCCTCATGCCCATGATGCCCTCCGCCCGTTGCCCGCCTGCCCAGAGTAGTGGCACATATTCTCCGGCACCGCGCGCCGCCCCTGCCCATGTATGTTCCGCGCCATGACCGACCAGACCGCCGATATCCGCATCCCGCTTGAATTGCTGCCCGCCGATGGCCGGTTCGGCAGCGGCCCCTCGAAGGTGCGCGTGGAGTCGCTCCGTGCCCTCGCCGAGACGGGCACCTCATACATGGGAACCTCGCACCGCCAGAAGACGGTGAAGGACGTGGTGGCACGCGCCCGGCGCGGCATGGCCGAAATGCTTGGCCTGCCGGACGGCTACGAGGTGCTGCTGGGCAACGGCGGCGCCACGGCGTTCTGGGACGTCGCCGGGTTCCGGCTGGTCCGGAACCACAGCCACCACGCGGTGTTCGGCGAGTTCTCATCGAAGTTCGCACAGGCGCTGGAGCAGGCGCCGCACATCGCGACCGTGACCACCGATGAGTCCGCGCCCGGCACCCACCCGGCGCTCACCGCTGTGGCGGGGGCCGATGCCTACGCACTGACCCAGAACGAGACGTCCACGGGCGTGTGCATGCCGGTCGCGCGCCCGGCGGACGCCGACCCCGACGCGCTCGTGCTGGTGGATGCCACCTCCGGCGCGGGCGGCATGCACGTGGACCCTGCGGAGTTCGACGTGTACTACCTGTCGCCGCAGAAGGCGCTCGCGAGCGACGGCGGGCTGTGGCTGGCTGCCTGCTCGCCCCGTGCACTCGCGCGCATCGACGACCTGGCGGAGCGCTGGTGCCCGGCGTCGCTGGACCTGCTCATCGCCCGCGACAACTCGCTGAAGGACCAGACCTACAACACCCCGGCGCTCGCGACCATCTTCCTGCTGGTGGAACAGGTGGAGTGGATCCTGCGGCAGGGCGGCCTGGAGTGGGCCGCGGGGCGCACCAGGGAGTCGTCGGGCGTGCTGTACGACTGGGCCGACGCCCACGAGCTCGCCACGCCGTTCGTGGCCGACCCGGCCATGCGCAGCCCCGTAGTGGTCACCATCGACCTTGACGAGCGCGTGGACGCCACGGCCCTGTGCGCCGTGCTGCGCGCCAACGGGGTGGTGGACACCGATGCCTACCGCAAGCTGGGGCGCAACCAGATCCGCGTGGCCACGTTCCCGGCGGTCACCCCCGATGACGTCCGTCATCTCACCGACTGCCTGGACTACGTGATCGAGGCGATCGCGGAGTAGGTTCGGGGCATGGCACGCCACGCGCGAAAGGGGGACCGGGCACCCGCGCTGGACGGCGCCGCCATCGAGCGGTTCGAGGTGGGCGAGGGTATCGCCGGTGCCCGGGGCGAGCTGGTGAACGCCGTGCGCGATGTGGTGCAGGGGGCATCGCACGACGACGTGCAGGCCATCGCGGAGTGGCTGCTGGCGGTATCGGAGGGCACCGCCCCCGACGACCTGGTGGCACTGGGCGAGGCGCTGCTGGAGCAGGACGAGCCGGTCTTCGGCACGCCGCCCGTGCACGGCGACGACGAACTGGTGGATGACTGGCGCACCGCGGTGTACCCGTACCGCAACCTCATGCGCCGCAAGGCGTACGAGAAACAGAAGTACCGGCTGCAGGTGGAGCTGCTGAAGCTGCAGTCCTGGGTGAAGGACACCGGCCAGCGCGTGGTGATCGTGTTCGAGGGCCGCGACGCCGCGGGCAAGGGCGGCACCATCAAGCGCTTCATGGAGCACCTGAACCCGCGCGGTGCGCGCGTGGTGGCGCTGGAAAAGCCCACCGAGATCGAGGCGGGCCAGTGGTACTTCCAGCGCTATATCGAGCACCTGCCCACGCGCGGGGAGATCGTCCTGTTCGACCGCTCCTGGTACAACCGCGCGGGCGTGGAGCACGTGATGGGCTTCTGCACCGATGAGGATTACGCGGAGTTCATGCGCCAGGCGCCGGAGTTCGAGCGCCAGCTGGTGCACAGCGGCATCCATCTCATCAAGTTCTGGTTCTCGGTGAGCCAGGAGGAGCAGCAGCGCCGGTTCGCCGAGCGCGAGCGGCATCCCCTGAAGCAGTGGAAGCTCTCGCCCATCGACCTGGCGTCACTGGACAAGTGGGATGGCTACACCGCCGCCAAGGAGGCGATGTTCCAGCACACCGACACCGAGGACGCCCCATGGATCGTCATCAAGTCGGACTGCAAGAAGCGCGCGCGCCTGAACGCCATGCGGTACGTGCTGCACCGGCTTCCCTACCGGGGCAAGGACATCGACCGCATCGGGGCCCTGGACCCACTGATCGTGGGGCGCCCCACCCTGATGATGCAGCAGGAGCGCTAGGGCCCCTACGGTGACTGCGTGGCCAACTGGGCCACCATGAGGGCGATGACCACCAGCGCGGCCGCGGCGGTCCACCGGCGCCGCGCGGGGCCGCCGTCGCCCAGCCACTCCGCCATGGGCCACGCAAGCGGATAGGCCAGCAGGCCCAGACGCGCCAGGGAGGTGACCGAGCCGCTCGAGAGCGGTACCACCAGCACCAGGAACGCGTACATCACCCACGGCGAGCGCAGGCCGCCCTCGTGGCGCCAGAGCCGCGCGAGCAGGAACACGTACAGCACCCCGAACAGGACATCCCGCAGCACGGCCGACCAGTCGCCCACCGACAGCCCGGAGAGTTCGGCGATGGTCTCCTTGCCCAGCAGGTCGCGCGAGCCGATGAGGTCACCGCCGAACAGGCCTCCCAGCGCCTGCCCCACGTCGTGCGGCAGCAGCGACAGGAGGCCCACGCCCAGCTGGCCGCGGCCCCATGCGGCCTGCGCCTGCAGCGGAAGGCTCCATGCCCCCTGCCGGAACTGCATGTACCCCAGGAATGCCGCCATCACCACGCCGGCGGGTACCACGGCCTTCAGCAGCCGTTCACGGCGGCCGGGTCCGGTGGCGTACCAGGCCAGCATCACCACCGGCACCACGGCCAGCACGCCCGTGGGGCGGGTGAGCACCGCGATGGCGGCGACCGACCCCGCCCAGCCGAAGCGCCCCTTCCACGCCAGGTACCCCGCGAGCACCGCGAGGCCGAGCGCCATCCCCTCGGTGTAGGCCATGGATGCCGCCACCGCGGGCGGCGCCAGGGCCAGAACCCACGTGGCGCGCACGGCCATCGCCTGGCCGAAGCGCTCCCGGGTCAGGTGGTACAGCGCCACCAGCGCCACCAGGAACATCGCGTTGGAGACCAGCAGTGCCACCCAGAACGGGTTGAGGCCCACCGCAAGCGCCGCCCACATGACGATGGGCATGAGCGGGAAGAACGCGACGTTCGTGAACACCTCCCCCACCTGGCCCACGTCGAAGGCGTAGCCGCGGCGGGCGATGTCGAGGTACCACGTGGTGTCCCACGAGCCGAACAGGTTCAGGGCGCGCGGCACGGCCTGGTCCAGGCCGATTTCGGCACGCCCGAACGTGGTGCTGGCAATCACCCCGAGGCCCGTGACGAAGAGCCGACTGGCGAGCCACGCCACAAGGGGCACGCCGATCCACGCCCACCACGGCATGGCGGTAAGGCGCTGGACCCAACGGGGGCGGCCGCGCCCGGGGCCGTCCGTGACGGACGCGGGCGCCGGCGGCGGAGCCGGCTGTCCGTTCATCAGCGGGTGACGTTAGGCGAGCGCCGGTCGTGCCGCCGCACCGTGCCCGTCACGAGTGACAGCAGCCACCGGGGCGTGGACCCGCGCGCCCCGATGACCGCCGCATCCACGAGCGCCCCTGCATCGTCCCGGTGCACGGGGTGCCCGTGCCCCATCAGCACGTGCTGCGCACCCGATCCGGCGAGCACCCGGGGCGGGGACAGACGCATCATCGGGTGCGGGCCGATCACCTGATCGGGCCGGGAGCGGAAGTAGGGCGCGGTGCCGATCGCCTCGGCCACCACCAGGGCCCGGCGGTCATTCCACCACAGCGCCGACTCATGCCAGCCGCGGGAGTCGCGCACCACCATCACCCGGAACGGCGCGCCGGGCACCTCCTGACGGGGCGTCACCATAAGGGGCACGCCGAGATCGGCGGCCATCGCCGCGCAGTCGCGGCCGTGACGGTCGAGCAACTGCACCACGCCCGCCGCCGGGGGCAGCGCGGCAAGGCGCTCGCGCACCACGGGGTGGTCCACCGGATCCACCAGCCATGTGCCGGAGCCGGCCACCAGCGCGTGCGAGGCGCGCTGCATGAAGCCGGGATCGGAGGCGATCCACGTGAGCATGTCGTCGGGTGCGGAGGCGAAGATGACGTCCATGACCTGAATGGTGCCGCATGCGCCGCCCCATCTGGGATAGTGGCGGCCGTGAACCCCACCCGGGCCATCGAGGACCACGCCCTCATCGGCGACAAGCGCACGTGCGCGCTGGTGGCCCGCGACGGCACGATCGACTGGTTCTGCACCCCGCGGTTCGACGGTCCGGCGGTCTTCTGCTCGCTGCTTGGGGGCCCGGACAATGGCGAGTGGCGCATGGCGCCCCGCTCCGGCGCCCGCTCATCCACCCGGCGGTACGTGGGCGAGACGCTGGTGCTCGAGACCACGCTCGTGGGCGACGAGGGCACCGTGCGGGTGATCGACTTCATGTCGCCCGAGCCGACCGGACCGTGCATCGTGCGGATCGTGGAGGGCGTCGAGGGCGACGTGCCGATGGAGTCGGTCGTGTCCGCGCGCTTCGAGTACGGCCGCACGCGACCGTGGGTGCGGCACCTGCCCGAGGGCGCGGACCTCATCTCCGGACCGGAGGCCCTTCGCCTGGTGTCCCCCGTGCACCACGGCCGCGTGGAGGGCGACATGGTGGCCCGCTTCACCGTTCACCCCGGCGAGCGGATCGGCATGACCCTGAACCACCACGACTCGCACCTGCCGGCCCCCGCCGGGCCGGACCCAGAGCACGCCCTGGTGGAGGCGCTCTCGTGGTGGGAGGGCTGGAGCTCGCGCTGCCCGTTTGAGGGCGAGTGGCGCGAGGCAGTGGTGCGGTCGCTCATCACCCTGAAGGCGCTGTCGTACGCGCCCACCGGGGCGATCATCGCGGCGGCCACCACGTCGCTCCCCGAGCAGCCCGGCGGCGTGCGCAACTGGGACTACCGGTACGGATGGCTGCGCGATGCGTCGTTCACCCTGTACGCGCTGATGCTTGGCGGGTATACGCGCGAGGCGGTGGCCTGGCGCGACTGGCTGCTGCGCGCGGTGGCCGGCGACCCGGAGGACATCCAGATCATGTACGGGCCGGGGGGCGAGCGCCGCCTCTCCGAGTGGGAGGTTCCGTGGCTGGGCGGGTACGGCGGGGCCACGCCCGTGCGGGTGGGCAACGCTGCGGTGGACCAGTTCCAGTTGGACGTGTACGGCGAGGTGATGGACTCACTGCACGTGGCCCGGCGCATCGGGGTGGAGCCCGACCCCGACGCGTGGTCGCTGGAACTGGCACTGATGGAAGCGCTGGAGTGCCGGTGGCGCGAGCCGGATGAGGGCATCTGGGAGGTCCGGGGACCGCGACGGCACTTCACCCACTCCAAGGTAATGGCGTGGGTGGCGTTCGACCGGGCCATCCGGGCGGTGGAGGAGTCCGGGCTGGAGGGACCGACCGACCGCTGGAAGGCCATCCGGCAGGAGATCCACGACGAGGTGTGCCGCGAGGGCTACGACCCGGACCTGGGCGCGTTCGTGCAGGCATACGACGTACCGCGGCTGGACGCCAGCCTGCTGATGGTGCCGCTCGTCGGGTTCCTGCCCGCCACCGACCCTCGGGTGATCGGCACCATGGAGGCCATCCAGCGCGACCTGACCCGCGACGGCCTGGTGATGCGCTATGCGGATGAGGGCAGCGAGGGCGTGGACGGCCTGCCCGCGGGCGAGGGCGCGTTCCTGCTCTGCTCCTACTGGCTCGTGGACAACCTGGTCATGGCCGGTCGCCAGGATGAGGCGCGCGCCCTGTTCGAGCGCCTGCTCACCCTCCGGAACGACGTCGGACTGATCGCCGAGCAGTGGGACCCGGCCACGGGACTGATGCTGGGGAACTTCCCGCAGGCGTTCTCGCATGTAGGGCTGGTCAACTCGGCGTGGAACCTCTCGCGGGCCCGCGGCGCATCGGCGCCGTGGGCGCGCAATGGCACCGGCCACCCCGTGCGCGCCTAGCGCGACCCCTCGCAGGCGATGCCGTCGCCATCGCTGTCGAAGCGGTGGACATCCACGCCCACCACGCGGAAGCGGCGCGCGGAAATCTGGCCGCAGTCCAGGTCCGGCGGAGGTGACGGGATGCACGCCCCGCGGTAGTTGGGATCGCAGCGCGACGACGAGCCCGGCGGGCGCGCCGCCTGCGGCTGCGGCTTGACCGTGTTGCCGTTGCAGGGTGGCCCCCACACGCCGAGCCGCGCCTTCTTCGCCCGGATCTCGCCGGCAAGGAACTGCCCCGCATACCGGAACGGGATGCGCCCGTACACGTAGGTCTTCGCGAAGCCCGTGCGCACCAGGCGGTAGTTGACCGACCCGCGCGCCCCGGACCGCCCCGGCCGGTAGACGTAGCCGAGGAATCTCCCGTACTTGTCGCGCGCGTCCTGCGAGGGGTCGGACACCACCCGCACGCGCGTGCCGCGCCGCAGCAGGCGCGCGGCCTCCCGCGAGGCGGCCGGGCCACCGCACTGCACCGGATAGCCGGGCCGCTTCGTCTCGGGCGTGTCGATGCCGATCAGGCGCACGGTGGTCCGGACGCCGCGCGAGGACACGGTGATGGTGTCGCCATCCACGACCCTCGTGACCGTTCCGCGCAGGACGGCCGCGGATGCGGCACTGCCCGTGCACACAAGGACCAGCGCCGCACAGAGAACCGCCACCCCGGGGACTGTCCCCGGGGTCACACGTCGTCGGGTTTGTGACGTCATTGTCATGAAGGTGTATCAGTCATTCGGGCTACGCTGCTTACGTGCCCAGCGACCCCGAGCAGCGCATCGTCCCCACGTGGTCGCGGTCCCCGCGCGCGTCCGCGCGGCTCATCGCAAGCCCCATCCGGTCGTTCATGGCGTGGGAGGCCGCCGGTGGCGCCGCCCTGCTGGCCGCCACGATCGTGGCCCTCATCTGGGCCAACGTGAACCCGTCGGGCTACGAGGCCTTCTGGGAGACCTCGATCACCATCGGGTGGGGCGACATGGTGCTGGACACCGACCTGATGAAGGTCGTGAACGACGGCATCATGACCCTGTTCTTCCTGCTCATCGGGCTGGAGGTGAAGCGCGAGCTGGCGGTAGGCGAGTTGTCCGACCGCAAGGCCGCCGCCGTGCCGTTCGCCGCCGCCCTGGGCGGGATGGTTCTGCCGGCCCTGATCTACCTGGCGTTCACCGCCGGGGGCCCGGCGCAGCACGGGTGGGGCATCCCCATGGCCACCGACGTCGCGTTCGCCCTGGCGGTGCTGGCCGCCCTGCGCACCCGGGTGCCGTCGTCGCTCTGGGCGTTCCTGCTCGGAGTGGCGGTGATCGACGACATCGGCGCGATCATCGTCATCGCCGTGGCGTACTCCAGCGGCATCCAGGCGGCGTGGCTGGGCGCGGCCATCGGCACGCTGGTCGTGTTCTGGATCCTCACGCGGATGCACGTGCAGGCCGGCATCCCCTACATCGCGCTGGGCATCCTCACGTGGGCCTTCACCGCGGCGTCCGGCGTGCACGCCACCATCGCGGGCGTGGCCGTGGGCCTGCTGATGCCCGCCGTGGCCCTGCAGCGGTCCGCCGCGGTCTCGGCCGAGGCCCACCGGGTGGCGGACGAGACCTCCGACGACCCCCAGCGGCCGGACGCCGACAGCGAGTCGTGGATGCACCTGGCGGAACTGTCGCGGCAGGCGGTATCACCCCTCAGCCGCACGGTGCACGCGCTCCACCCATGGTCGTCGTTCGTCATCCTCCCCATCTTCGCCCTGGCCAATGCCGGGATCGTGTTCGGCACCGGTGCCTTCTCGGCCGAGGGCAGCCTTGCCGCGGCGCTCGGCATCACGCTGGGCCTGCTGGTGGGCAAGACCATCGGTATCTCCCTCGGCACCTGGTTGGCGGTGCGCTCGGGCCTCGGCTCCATGCCACGCGGCGCCCGGTGGTCGCAGGTGATCGGCGTGGGCGCGGTGGCCGGCATCGGCTTCACCGTGTCGCTGTTCATCACCGACCTGGCCTTCGACAACCCCGCCATCGAGACCGCGGCGCGCATCGGCGTGCTGGGCGGATCGGTGCTGGCGGCCATCGCGGGAACGGCGCTGCTCTGGTCATCCGGCAGGCGCCGGTAGCCTCGCGCCCCATGCGGGCGACCATCGCAACCTTGGCGACCATGACCGCGGCCCTCGGGCTGGCGGCCTCACCGGCCCTCGCCGGGTTCCAGTCGAGCATCCGGCCGCTCACCGCGGCGGAGCGGAAGGCCATGACGCCGTCGGCCTGGCGTCGGGGCTGCCCGGTGGGCCTCGGGGACCTGCGCGTGGTGCGCACCACGTTCCGGGACTTCTCGGGGCGCGAGCGCCGTGGGCGGATCGTGGTGCACGAGGACGTGGCCCCGGAGGTGAACCGCATCTTCCGGGCCCTGCACCGCGCGAAGGTGCCCATCCGGCGCATGGAGCCGATCGAGCGCTACCGGGGAAGCGACTTCCGCTCCATCGAGGCCGACAACACCTCCGCGTTCAACTGCCGGCGCGTGGAGGGATCGTCGCGCTGGAGCAACCATGCCTACGGCACGGCGATCGACATCAACCCGATCGAGAACCCGTGGGTGGAGCCCGGTGGCGTCGTGTACCACCGGAAGAGCCGCCCGTACGTGAACCGCCGCCCGCGTCCGGGGATGGCGATATCGGGCAACGCCCTGGTGCGCGCGTTCGAGCGCGAGGGCTGGAAGTGGGGCGGCCGGTGGAGCGGCACCAGGGACTACCAGCACTTCTCGTCCGACGGCCGGTAGCGGAGATGTCACCGCTATCCACATTCTTGATGCGCGGATTGCAATACTGCTTATCCATCGCGAGAACCGACGCACCCGCCGGGAGGCACCCATATGCCGGTTGAGTTCGACCAGGACCCGAAGATCCAGGCCTACGCCCACCCCGAGC
>CAZPAT010000023.1:0-13490 GCA_964584485.1 uncultured Bifidobacterium sp. | reverse complement strand
CTTGGTGGCGCTCATCCCCACGGCGCTCACCAGGCGGCTGCGCGGCCCCACCAGGCGCATGGGCGTGACGTCATCCACCACCTCCACCTTCACTACGTACCGGGCGCCCGGATCGCTGCCGGGCAGCGCGTTGCCGAAGTGCCCGAACAGCACCACGGTGGAGCGCTCGTTGTATTCGAAGTTGGGATTGACCGAGGCGCTCTCGGGCACCACCACGGTGCCGTCGTTCAGGGTCACCCGGAAGTCAGAGGCGTTCACCGTGCTGGGGAGGACCGGCCATGAGAACTCCACCGGGAGCCCGGCGGCATACCGAGGGCTCACGGCGTTCACGGTGTAGATCTGCTCCGGGCTGGCCGCGGAGGTGAGCGCCCGCCGGGGCGGCGCGTCACCCGAGGCACAGGTGAGGCCGGTGTTCCATGCGCCGCCGACGGCCTGCACCGCCTGCTGCGCCGCGGTGACATCGTCGGAATCCGCCCCGGGCACGCCGATGATGTTCACGAATCCGAGCCCGGCCGCCAGCATCTGCGGCCGGGGGCTCCAGATGTCGGCGCTGATGATGACGTCCTTCTGCAGCAGCGGATAGATGGTGGGCTGCTGTGCCGTGGCGGGGCCTGCAAGGCCCGCCGCGCCCACGGCAGCCACCCCGAGCGCGAGGGTGATCGTCGTGCCTCGTGCTGCCCCATGCCTGCCCATTGCCGTGCCCCCCGGGTCGGAATTCCGATCTGCAGGCAACCACAGCCGCGGGCGGCGCTGAATGGGGGTACCCCTACGAGGCGCGCGCTGCCGTGCCGCCGGCCTTCGCCTGCTCGCGGCCTGCCTCAACCTTCGCAATGGCCACCTGCCCGCCGATGATGGCCAGCACCGCGGCCACGACGGCCACCCCGTGCAGGCCCGACATGTTGATGGTGCCCCCGAGCACGAAGATGGCCACGGCGGCTGCGGTGAGTGGCGGGAACACGACCGTGGGTGGCAACGACAGCGCGATGGAGCCCGACTGGAACGCGGCTTGCTGCATGAGGAACCCGCCGATGCCGGCGATGATGACCGCCCAGGGCTTCCAGCTGCCCAGCTCGTCGATGAGCCCCGTCCCCCAGTCGAGCGTGACCGCCTTCAGCAGCGACGACTGCAGGCCGAACAGGATTCCGGCCACGATGCCGAAGGCCACCGCCCGCGCCGGACCGGCGTGCCGGTATGCGAACAGCGCGAGCACGACGACAATCGGGACGATGACGATTCCCGCGACCAGCCACCGCAGGTCGGATGCGTCGTCGCCGGTGCCCGATGCATCGGCCGCCACCAGGAAGAGCGCGAGTCCGCCGACCAGGAATGCCGATGACACCCATACCGTGGTGGGCAGGCGCTCGTGCGCCCACCATGCGCCGAAGGCCAGCGCGAAGAGCAGGGTGGTGGATATCACCGGCTCGACGGTGAGCAGGCCGCCCCGGTCGAGCGCCCATGTGTGGGTGGCGAACCCGGCCATGTTCACCGCAAAGGCGAACAGCCAGAGCGGGCGGACGAGGAGCCGCCCGAGCAGGTGGAGCGTGCCCCCGTCCTCGACCGGCACCGCGGATGCAACCCGCTGCTGGGCCACCGACGCCCACCCGGAAAGCGCCGCCGACACCAGCGCGATGAGGATGCCGAGCACGCGTCAACTGTATGCACGTTGTCGGTGACGCGACGTTCCGGTGGGTCATGGTCCCCCACACGGGGAGCACGGCAGGGATACGATCTGTGTAAACCTCACAACTCCCGTCAAGCGAGGATGCCGATGGATTCCGTGAAGGTCGCCATCGCGGACGAATACCCCACCTTTCGGCTGGGCCTGGAGACCGCCCTCAAGGAGGACGAGGGCATGGAGGTGGTGGTGACCGCCGGCACGGGGCATGACCTGCTGGACGCCCTTGAGCACGTGCCCGCCGACGTGGTGCTGATCGAGCCGTGGATGCGGGCGGGGGACGGCCTCTCGGCCGTGTCAGCGGTGCTGGAGCGCTTCCCGGCCACCACCGTCATCGTGCTCTCCCGGGTGTGGGACGGCCAGCGCGTGCATCACCTGCAGGAGATGGGCGTGCACGGCTACCTGGACAAGCGCACCGAGCCACGCGACCTCCCGTCGGTCATCCGCCACGTGATGTCCGGAGCCCGTGTTGCGCCGGCCGACACCGACGGCGACCGCGGCATGCGCGACCCCCTCAGCCCGCGGGAACTCGAGGTGCTGTCGCTGGTGGCCGAGGGGTATTCGAACAAGGAGATCGGTGAGCGGCTGTTCGTGACCGAGCAGACTGTGAAGTTCCACCTGGCGAACGTCTTTCGCAAGATGGGTGCCCGCAACCGCACCGAGGCCGCCCGCTCGGCAATGCACAAGGGCCTGATCGGCTAGCGACGCCGGCGCGCCACCGCTGGTTGCCGTGGGCCGCTTCGACAGTGGCACCCTCATTGCCCCCCAGTAGGGAAAACCCGACGCACGGGGGTGCACGACCTGCTGGGATATCCCCGTCAACGTCGACGGGAGCCCCACGTATGTCCACACGCCGTGATTTCCTCACCAAGGCCGCGCTTGCCGCGGGCGGGGTGGCGGCGGCCACCACCGCGGGGCGCGTCGCCACCAGCGCCGCGAACGCCGCGGCACCCTCGTCGCTGCAGGGGATGAACGTGGTCCTGTTCATCACCGACCAGGAGCGCCACATCCAGCACTTCCCGCCGGGCTGGGCCAAGCGGAACCTGCCAGGCCTCAGTGCGCTCCAGAAGAACGGCCTCACCTTCGACAATGCGTTCACCAACGCGTGCATGTGCTCGCCCGCCCGCAGCACCTTCTTCAGCGGCTACCTGCCGGCGCAGCACGGCGTGAAGTACACGCTCGAGACCGACATGCCCTCCCCGCAGTACCCGCAGGTGGAGTTGCCAACCCCCGATGTGCTGCCCAACCTGGCCACCGTGGCCACGGCCGCGGGCTACAACGTGGTCTACAAGGGAAAATGGCACTGCAGCAAGCCCGCCGCCGCCGACTTCGTGTGGACGCCGGCGGACATGGCGAAGTACGGCTGGAGCCGGTGGAACCCGCAGGATGCGGGCGCCAACCAGGACATCGTGGAGATGGGCGGCGGGCTGGCGAACAACGACGGTCGCTTCATGACCTCGGTGGGCGACTACCAGGACTCCTCCGAGGGCGTGCTGCAGTTCATCACCCAGGTGGCCGCGAACATGCAGCCGTTCCTGCTGGTCATCTCGCTGGTGAACCCCCACGACGTCCTGGCGTATCCCAGCAAGTACTCGCAGGCGGGCTACAGCCGCACCTGGTTCCGCGGTGATGTGGAGCTGCCGGAGACCCTCGATGAGGATCTCTCCACCAAGCCGACCGCCCAGCGCGTGTTCCGCGCGCTGTCGAACGGGCTGGGCATTCTGCGCAACGACCGCCAGCGCGAGAACTACCTGAATTTCTACGCCAACCTGATGAAGTCGTCCGACCAGTACCTGGTGGACACCCTGGCCGCGCTCAAGTCGGTCACCACGCAGGACGGGGCCAGCAACCTCTGGCAGGACAGCCTGGTCATCCGCACCTCCGATCATGGCGAGATGGGCCTGGCGCACGGCGGCCAGCGGCAGAAGAACTTCATGATGTACGACGAGGCCACCAACATCCCGCTGGTGTTCTCGAACCCCCTGCTGTGGAAGCGCGGGCGCACCAATCACTCCCTGGTGTCGCACGTGGACTTCCTGCCCACCATGGCCACCATGCTCGGTGCGCCGTCCAGCGCGCGCGCCGCGTGGGAGGGGGTCGACTACTCGCGCATCGTCTTCGGGGCGAGCCCCAAGCCCGTGCAGGACTACGTGGTCTTCACCTACGACGACTGGCAGGCCGGGCAGAACCGGGGCCCCTACGTGCCGCCGCCGCAGCACCTGTTCGGTATCCGTGAGCGCCGGTGGAAGATCTGCATGTACTACGACGCCAACGGGAAGGTGCCCGCGCAGTGGGAGATGTACGACCTGCGCAACGACCCGCTGGAGTCCACCAACCTGGCCTACCGCGGCTACGACCGCACCCCGGCCCAGGAGAAGCAGTTCCGCCGCCTGCAGGCGAAGCTGGTGAAGGTGTGGAACGAGCGCCTGCAGCCGCTGAGCGGTCCCGCCGTGCCCTTCCCGGTGCGCATGGGACCGATCAACGTGCGCCTGGAGGGACCCACGAAGACGGCCAGCACCAACGGCAACGTGATCACCGACAAGGGCACGGTGTCGGGCAGCCCCATCGGGTCGGGCGACATCACCATGGTGTTCACCCTCAACCCGGCCACGTCCATCGCCACGGCCGACTTCACCATCACCAACGACCAGGGCACCATCAACGGGACGGTGCGCTCGCGGTTCACCCGCAACGGCCCGACCCTCACGTTCATCGGCACCGCGCGCTTCACGGACGGCACCGGCGCCTACGAGGGCATCTACAGCCCGCCGATGCAGTACCGCGACACCCACACGCTCACGGGGCAGAAGGGCCGCATCGCCTTCATCGGAAACGCCGCCCTGCCGTCGGCGCCACAGGCGACCTCATGACCCTTCACGCGGGCATGGGCACGTGCCCATGCCCGCGTGGTGCTCAGTCCCTCCGCAGGCCCCGCGCCAGGGACACGCCCGCGAGCGCCGGCACCGACTCGGTGGTGGCGAGCAGGCGGCTCTCGGGTTCTGCCGCCGTGTACCGGATGGCGCCTGAACGTTGCTGAAGGCGTCGGAGTAGTGCCAGCGCCCGGGTGGCACGCCCGCCGCAGGCGATCTCAGACCGGGCGACGAGCGCCGTGGAGTTCGCGCTGGGCGGCGCGCCGCTGTAGGCGGTCCACCCCCCGGCCACGCGCTGGCGGGCGATCCACCCGCGCGCGCCCGCGATTGCTGACGAGCGGCATGACGTGCCCGCAGCACGCAGGGCGATGATGGCGAGCGCGGTGCTGTCGATGTCGGGCTCATCATCGCTGGTGAGCGCCAGGTTCCAGCCGGGCCCGGATCGGAGCCCGATGAGGGTTCTCGCGGCCGCACGCGGCACGCGGCCAGTGGCCGAGCGCATGGCCAGCATGGCGAGCGCCTGGTCGAATGAGGTCGTGCCGTAACGGCCCGCCCCGCGGCGCGTGCGAGCGATGCGCGCCATGTAGTCCACGCCGCCGAGCCGTCGTGGGTCGGCCCCCGCCGCGACCGCGCCCATCACCACCTTGGCCGAAGCCCCTGCGGATGTCGCATACCCGGGAGCGGTCCGCGCCAGCGCGCGGCGGCGTGACGCGAGCTGCCGGGCACTGGTTCCCGTGAGGCGCAGGGCAACCATCACATCCGCCTGCTGGCCGGCAGGTATCCCAGCGGTGGGCTGGCCCGCCAGCCACGCCGCCGCCCGCGCAGCTGCAGTAGCCGCCGGGCGGTCGTTGGGCGCTGCGGTGGCCACGCCGGCGGTGAGCACCGCCAGCGTGGCCATCACGTAGGTCGTGGTCTGTCGCATCACCCGGGCGCGGGCGTCAGGTGGTGCAGGTGGTCCCGCCCGCGGGCAGGCAGGCCTCCAGGGTGGCCGCGATGACGCGCGACTTGGTCGCGCGGATCACATTGCGTCCTGGCACGGCCGTGAAGCTCGCGGCCCCGCTCGCGTCGGTGGTGGCCGTCTGTCCCGCGTAGGTCACCGTGGCGCCTGCGGCGGGCACCCGCGTGCGCTTCCAGTTCACCTGGTTGATCACCACGCGCATCGAGCCGCTGCCCACCGTCGCCGTGGGCGACGACCCCGTGGTGGGCTCGGCGATCTCGAGTACCGCCGCGTTCCAGGCTCCCCAGTACCAGGTGACGCGGTCACCGTTGCCCAGGTTCACCATGTTGGCGCCTTTCCCCCAGTACAGGCTGTTCACCCGGTAGTTCCACCCGTCAGCTCCCTTCGGGCCGACGCGATCGAGGGCGATGACATACGGGGCATTGAAGCTTGCGTACCAGCGCCACACCACGCGGGTATCGGTCGCGGGACCGGCCGTGAGCAGCTGGTTGAGCACGCTCAGGGACGAGATCTTCGCGGCATTGCGCGCGCGTGTGGAGTCGCGCACCGTTGTGGTGGGCACCGGCATGCCAGGGGTGCGCTGCGGCATTGCCACGGCCGTCGGCGCGAGCATGTTCCCCGCCTTGCCCTCGATGCTGATCACGGTGGCATTTTTCACCGGCTCGCTCACCGCAGCGGACGGCAGGGCCAGGATCGCGGCGGTCACGCCGATGGTCATCACGCGTGCGCGTGTAGTCACGTAGTCCTCTTTCCTCGGAGGTGGAGTGTTGTGACGGAGCGGCGGCTGGTCTCCTGGCTTCCCGGTCAAACGCGATCTGGATCACCTTCCCGGGGCAAGTGCCCCAGTGGCTGGCCGAAGCCCGATCCACCCGCTCCCGGGTGACAGTGGCGGGACCGCGCCGGATTCTCACCGGCTTCCCACTTAGCGCCCCGGGGGGGCGACCGTCGTCCGATAGCGACAGGGACCATAGGCGACGTGTCCAGATGCCGCCGCCACCCGAATGGCCGGGGTAAGGATCGCGTTATGCCGCGCCGTGCGGGGCGCGATGCGGCTCTGCGCCCGCCTACGATCACAGCGATGCACTTCACTCCCCGGATGATCGGATCCGGCCTTGCCGCGGCCCTGGCGGTGGCATCAGGCACCGCCGCCGCGGCGCCCGCGGAATACGCGCCCGACCGCGTGATCGTGGAGTACGCAGCGTCGGCCGACGGCGCCGCCCGAAGGGCGGCCCGACGGGACGTGGGCGCTGTGGGTGCGGAGCGGCTCACGCCACGCACGTCGCGCTTCGAGCTGATGCGACTGCCCCCGGGCACCACGCCGAATCAGGCCATGGCCGATCTGCAGGGCGACCCCGATGTGGTGCGCGTGGAGAAGGACTACCTCCTGCGCCCGGCCGCCACCTCGAACGACACGTACTTCACGGCCGGCGGACTCTGGGGCATGTACGGCCCGGCGACGAGCCCATCGAATCAGTGGGGCAGCAATGCCGCCACCGCCTGGGCCAATGGGTTCGCGGGGTCGCCGGCCGTGCACGTGGGCATCATCGACACCGGGGTGCAGATCACCCACCCCGATCTTGCCGACAACATCTGGGTCAACCCGGGGGAGATTCCCTCCAACGGCATCGACGACGACGGCAACGGCTACGTGGACGACGTCAACGGCTGGGACTTCTACAACGACAATGCCTCCGTGTACGACGGGCCGGACGACGACCACGGCACCCACGTGGCCGGCACCATTGGTGCTCCGCGCAATGGCTCCGGCGTGGTCGGCGTGAACTGGGACGTCACGATGATCCCGGCCAAGTTCCTGGGCCCCAGCGGTGGCTGGACCAGCGACGCGGTGCGGGCCGTGGACTACATCACCGATCTCAAGAGCCGGCACGGCGTGAACGTGGTGGCCACTAACAACTCGTGGGGCGGCGGCGGATACAGCACATCGCTGCTGGGGGCGATCCGCCGCGGCGGGGACGCGGGGATCCTGTTCGTCGCCGCCGCCGGCAATGGGGATGACAACGGCAACCCCGTCGATAACGACCTGACTCCCCATTACCCATCGAACTACGACTGCAGCCTCACGGCCGGGGGCTCCGCGCGCGGCTGGGACTGCGTCATCTCGGTCGCGTCCATCACCAGTACGGGCGTGATGTCGTCGTTCTCGAACTACGGCGCCACCAGCGTGGACCTGGGGGCCCCGGGCAGCGCGATCCGCTCCACCGTCCCGGTGGACACCTGGTCCTCGTACAGCGGGACGTCCATGGCCACTCCGCATGTGGCCGGTGCGATCGCGCTGTGCGCCGCATCGAACCCGGCTCTTACGGCATCCGCCGCGCGGTCTGCCGTCATGTCCACAGCTGTCCCGACCGCGTCGCTCTCCGGGAAGACGGTGACCGCCGCCCGCCTGGATGCCGGGGCGCTGCGTGCGTCCGCCAGCTGCCGGGGCGTGCCCGCCATGCCCACCGGCGTGGCCGCGTCGGCGCCGTCGGCGCAGGCCACCGACGTCACCTTCGGCATCCCGTCGGACGGCGGGTCGCCCCTCACCGGGTTCACCGCCACATGTACGAGCGGCGATGGCGGCGCGACGCGTACGGCAGGAGGGCCGGCCTCCCCGATCACCGTGAGTTCGCTGTCGAAGGGCGCGTCGTATACCTGTCGGGCCACGGCCGAGAACGCCGCGGGTTCATCGTCGCCCTCCATCGCCTCGTCCGCCATCTCCGTGCCCACGACCGTTCCCGGCGCGCCGACGTCTCCTGCAGCAACGCCGGCATCCACGTCCGCGCTGAGCGTGGCGTTCACGCCTCCCGCAGACGATGGCGGCGGCAGCATCACTGCATACCGGGCCACGTGCACGAGTTCCACGGGGGGTGCCACGGGCAGCGCCGTCGGGGCGACGTCGCCGATCGTGGTGGCTGGCCTGAGCGCAGGGGCCACCTATGCGTGCAGCGTCGTGGCCGTCAATGCGGTGGGCATCTCGGCCGTCGCGACCACGGGTGCAGTCGTGCTGCCCGCGCCGCCACCTGTGTCGCCGGCCCCCGCTCCCGCGGTGCCTGGGGCGCCCGTCGACCCCGACCCCTGCGCGGGGCTGACCGGAACGGCTGGCGCCATATGCGAGGCGCGCACCACGGCGGCAGCCGCCATCGCCGAGGCCCGGAGCGTGCGCGATGCGGCTCTCGTCGCGTGCGACGCCAGGTCGGGCACCGCGCAGGCGCGCTGCGAGGCGGCGGCGAGGGCCACGTACACCCGCACCGTGGCCGTGGCCACGGCGAGACGCGTGCGCGATACGCGACTGGCCGCGTGCGACAGACGCTCCACCGCGCGCGCGAAGACCGCCTGCCGAACCACCCACAACGCCGAGTACCGCCGCCGGGTGTCCATCGCCGCCGCCGCGCGCACCCGCGCCATCCGACTGGCGGCATGCGCGGCGCGCCGGTCGTCGTCGTCCCGCGCTGCGTGCCGCATCGCGCAGAACGCCGAGTACCGGCGCAGGGTTGCCGTGGCGGGCGCGATGAGGGTGCGGACGGTGCGCATTGCCGCATGCGCCACCCGTGCACGTGCCAACCAGCGCCGCTCATGCCGCGCCGACGCGCTCCGGGCATACCGCACGTCCGTTGCACGCGCGGCGGCCGCCAAGGCCCGGGCCATCCGCTGATCCCGACCGCCTGGTCGGCAGCGGGGTAGCCTCGGGGCGAACCACGAGGGGGAGCCGTGGCTACCACCGCGCGTCTGCGCGTCGACATCGAGCGCTTGAAGGCCGACGTTCTCGCACTCGGTGAGATCGGCCGGGACCCCGAGGACCGGGGCGTATACCGCATGGCCTTCACCGATGCCGACATGCGCGGCCGCCGCTGGCTCATGGGTCGCATGACCGATGCCGGCATCCCCGCGTCCATGGACGGGGCCGGCAACGTGCACGCGCGCATCGGCCCGGCCGATGGCCCGGCGGTGATGATCGGATCCCACACCGACACCGTTCCGCGTGCGGGCATGCTCGACGGCGCGCTGGGCGTGCTGTGCGGCCTCGAGTGCCTGCGGGTGATGAACGAGGCCGGGGTCGTCCCCGGCCGCGGCATCGAGCTCGTCTCCTTCAGCGACGAGGAGGGGCGCTTCGGCGGCATGCTGGGCTCGGAGGCCATGTGCGGCTTCCTCACGCCCGAGTCGCTCCACCTCACGGGGCAGGACGGCGTGCTCCTCGCGGAGGAGATGCGCGCGCGGGGGATGGACCCGCTGGGCCTGCTCGACGCACGGCGCCCGGCCCGCGACATCGACGCCTACTTCGAGCTCCACATCGAGCAGGGGCCGGTGCTCGCACGCGCGGGAGTGCCGGTGGGTGTGGTGGATGAGATCACCGGCCTCTTCAAGTGGGCCGTGCGCCTGCGCGGCGAGGCCAACCACGCCGGCACCACTCCCATGGACATGCGCCGCGATGCCTTCCAGGGCCTGGCCGAGTTCGCGAGCGGGGTGGAGGGCCTGCTGGCCCGCGCGGGCGGTCCGCGCTCGCGCGCGACGATCGGCCGCGCCGAGATCCTTCCCGGCGCGGCCAACACCGTGCCCGGCGAGGTGCTGTTCACCCTGGACGTGCGCGATACCGACCCCGCCACCCTCGACGCCCTGGCCCTCGCCGCGCGCGAGGACCTGGCCGCGATCGCCCGCCGCCGCGGCCTCATGCTCGACCTGGACGTGCAGAGCGAGATCGCGCCCGAGGCCTGCGACCCCGACCTGGTGGCCACGGTGGCCGCTGCCGCCGGCGAGGTGGGCGCGCCCTCGCTGGTGATGCCGAGCGGTGCGGCGCATGATGCGCAGATCGTCGCGCGAATCGCACCGGTTGCCATGATCTTCGTGCCGAGCCGCGACGGCCAGAGCCATGCGCCGTCGGAGTGGACCGACTGGGGGGACATCGAGATGGGGGCGAACGTGCTGCTGCGCGCCGTGATGCGCCGCGCGGGGGTGGCCGCATGACCGATCCGCAGGGCGCGACCCCGCCCGACCCTCTTCGCACGGCCTACCTCGAGAACCAGGTTGACAAGGCCGAGCAACTCCGGGCCCTGGAGGCCCGCGATGTGGCACTGCTCTGCATCGACATGCAGTACCTGGATGCGGTGGACGGCTACGGGGTGTTCGCCGACCCGGAGACCAGCGGCGTGCCACTGGCAGGGAGGCGCTTCTACTTCTCGAGCCTGCGGGAGTGGGTGCTGCCCAACGTCCGAACGCTGCAGGACGCCTTCCGCGACGCCGGGCTCGAGGTGATCCACACGCGCATCCGGGCGCTCACCGCCGATGGCCGCGACCGCAGCGCCGCGCACAAGCGCCTCGACCTCCTTGCGGCCCCCGGGTCGAAGGAGGCGGAGTTCGTGCCGGAGGTGGCCCCGCAGGGCGATGAGATCGTCATCGACAAGACGGCGAGCGGCGTGTTCTCGTCCACCAACCTCAACTATGTCCTCACCAACCTGGGAATCCGCACGCTGTTCGTGTGCGGCGTGTACACCAACGAGTGCGTGGACACCACCGTCCGCCAGGCCTGCGACCTGGGATATCTGGTGACCGTGGTTGAGGACGCCTGCACCACGGTGACGCCCAACCTGCACGATGCATCCATCATGACCCTGCGCGACCGCTACGCGCGCATCGTCACCACTGAGCAGGCCGTTTCCGAGATCCGCGAACGCGCCGGAGCGGGCTGAACCTTTCTGCCCCGGGCGCGCTTACGCGCCCAGCACCGCCCCCAGCCAGTCGAAGATGAACTCCTGGGACGCCTGCGGCCCCAGCGGCTGGTCGTGGAACTGCGTGCCGGTGGCCAGTGTGAGGGTGCGCAGGAACTTCTGGTCCGCCGAAAGGCCGGTGAGCATCGACGGCACGCGGCGCGCCTGCGGCCCGAAGAACTCATCGAGCTGGTTGTCGCACACGTAGGTGGGGATGCGCACCTTCGGCAGCGTGGACTGGTACTGAAAGGCCAGGATGGCCCGGATGAGCCCGTAGTAGTCGCTGGGTGGGCGCCCCTGCCGCGCGCACACCAGCGCATTGCGCGTATAGAGCTCACTGCGCTTGGACAGCGTGAAGCGCTCGAGCGGGGTCATGTACCTGCTCCACGCCACCGCGAGCCCGGCGTTCACCTCGGCGGCCACCTTCCGCTGCACCCCTGCGGGCGCGTCCTGGGTCTCCACCACGGCCTGCACCGACTCCCGGTCGCCCCACACCGCCGGCAGCGAATACGCCCCGGGCTCCAGCACCATCGCCGACAGACCGGGCGACCCGGCGCCGGCACTGGTGATGACCATGCCCAGCAGGCTGATGCCCACGGCGGCAACCCGCCGCGCATCCACGTCGGGACGCGCGGCCAGCCAGCCGGTGACGGCATTGATGATGGGCGCCCAGTCCGGCTGCATCGGCTGCTGCTGCTCGAACAGCAGCGTCATCTGACCCGGGGCCTCGAAGGTCAGCACGTTGTAGCCGCGGTCCAGGCCGGCGGTGATGCCCGCGCACAGCACGTCCACGTTCTGGCCATCGCTTCCGTTGCACACGATGACGGTGGGACGCCTGCGCCCATCGTCCGCAGGGCGGAAGAGATATGCGGGCAGCGACATGCCGTCATATGGGATGGCCGCCTGCACCACGGGCACATCCCAGAGCGCGATGCCATTCAGCCAGTCCTGCTCGCATGCCCGGAATGCCGCCTGCTCCCGGGCCGGTCGCGAGGTGCCGAGGATGAAGAACAGCGCCTTTGCGCGATATGACGATGCCCGCAGGTACTGCTGTCGCGCGCTGGCGATGTTGCCCGCGGCCTTCGACTCGGCCGCCCGGCGCTCCAGGCGTGCGGCCAGGCGCTGCCATTCCGCCACCAGTACGTCGAAGTCGGATGTGGTGGGCTCGACAGGATCGCCGGTCTTCTCGCGCACCACGCGCACCAGCTCCATCACCTCGCCCACCTCGGCGGCGCCGGAGGACGCCGATCCGAATGCGAAGAGCGTCTCGTCGTTCCACGCGCCGCACCGGAACATGGTCCAGGGCAGCGGTGCGGTGGACGTGGAGCGGGGCGCCGGAGCGGCCACCCCGGCGGCGGCACCCGCGAGTCCGATGGCGGTGGCTCCCCCGGCGGCCACGGCAGCGCGCCCGAGGAGTTGGCGGCGGGTCAGTTCGCTCATGGCGGGATGGTACGCCGATCGGCCGGTCCCATACGGACCCGCCGGATGGTGCAGCGCACTCATCTAGAGTCGCGACAGGAACGACGGGGACCTGATTCGCAGGCCATGGGCTCATCCATTCACTCAGGGCGTGTCGCCCTTGCCAGCGGGCTCTGCGCGCTGCTTTTTCCCTCGGTCCTCGGGTGCGGGTCGGGGGAACGCGTGCCCGACGCCCGGGTCACCAACGCGCTGACCGAATCGGTCGCCGGGCTGCGGGTGTCGCTCGGGCAGAGGTGGGGGCGACCGATTCCGGGCCTGGCGGCTGCGGCTGCGTTGGACGCCGACACGCCGCCAGCCGTTGCGGTGTCCGGATCGGCCGCACCCCCGGGAGCGGAGCGCCTCGGTCCGCGTGACAGGTTCCACATCGGCAGCATCACCAAGACATTCACGGCGGCCCTCGTGATGCAGCTCGATCAGGAGGGGTTGGTCTCCCTGGATGACCCGATCAGCAGGTGGATCGACTACCCCGGTGGGGAGCGCATCACCGTCGCGATGCTGCTCGGGCACACCAGCGGCATCGCCGACTTCACGGACGACCCGGCTTACCGCTCCCTCGGCCGGCCGCAGGAGATGATCGCGCTCGCCGCGCGCCTGCCGCGGGTCTTTGCGCCCGGGGCGCGATGGGCCTACAGCAACACCAACTACACGATGCTGGGCGTCATCGCAGAAAAAGCGACCGGTTCGACGTGGGAGCGTGAGGTGGATGCGCGCTTCCTCCGCCCGTTGGGACTGAGGGACACCTACCTGTGGACGGGAGCGCCGGAGCCACCGACGGTTGACGGCTCACGCCTCGCGTGCGGCGGCGCGGG
>CAZPAT010000022.1:11181-14104 GCA_964584485.1 uncultured Bifidobacterium sp. | reverse complement strand
GCGTGGAAGGTGATCACCGAGGCCCGCGAGAGCGGCACGGCGGGCGTGTTCCGCGGCGATGGCGAGGTGCGGTCGGGGCTGATCGACGAGATCGCCCAGTCCGTGGACGTCGACCGCTTGCTCTTCGAGGCCCCGCAGAAGGCACAGCAGGTGTGGTTCATCCGGGCATTCGGGCCGAACGTGAACCTGGGGAACATCCCCCCGGATGAGGTGATCCCCCTCGAGACCCTGCGCCTCGGGCTGCGCTCGGACACGCTGCGCACCATGCCCGGCACGGGCTCCCCGGACGGCGCGGCCCTCTAGCCTCGTGGGCATGCGCTCCCATGTCGCCGCCATCGCGGTCCTGGCCGCGGGCGTCCCGGTCATGGCCGGGCAGGCCGATGCGCGCCCGATGGGGCACGTGTTCGACTGGAGCCATGAACTGAACCTCGAGGAGCATCCGCGGTGGCGCCCTACCGGCCGCCTGCCGATGTCGCGGTCCCAGTGGCTGCGCACCGTGGACGGCATCCTGCGCACGGCCGGCGCGAACAACCTCTGGTTCAGCGGCTTCGCTGCCCTGCCATTCGACATCCCGGTCTCCCCGCGTGAGCCGGCGTCCTGGCGCAACCCCGCCAACTTCATGCGCCTCTACCGGCAGACGGGCCTGTCATGGGATGTGAACGTCGAGGCGCGGGCGGCCAAGGAGGCGCTCTGCATCTTCCCGAGGCGCCCCGCATCGTGCCGACCCACCGGCGTGGTCTTCCAGCCCGATACCAAGGCGCCCACGCGCCGGATGTCCTTGCTGGACCCGGCGTACCGTCGCAAGGCACTCGCGGAGATCCGGCGCATCGTCCCGCGCCTCAGGAACGCGCCGTACGTGTTCTCGTACACCGGATCGGACGAGCCGATCGTGGTGCTCCCCACGGGCGCGGCCGCGCGCAGCGCCCTGTGGCGCCGCCAGAGCCGGACCATCCGGCGGCAGTACGGGTGGGCCCCGCCGCGGTCCGGCGCAAAGCGCACCACCTCCCCCGTCGCGGGCCTGCGGTGGCTGGCGTATTCACGGTGGACCAGCGACCGCTTCTTCGCGATGAAGGCGCAGCAGGCCGCGCTCATCAAGCGCCTCGATCCCGGTGCCCGCGTTACCCCCAATGACTACGGCATGATCGACGGCTTCATGCCGTGGGACTACACGAAGCTGGGCGGGTTTGCCGACATCGTCGAGGCCGATCCGTATGTCTCGTACGCCGAACGCGCCAACCCGGGCCGTGGTCGCTACAACCCGGGCTTCGGCGCCAAGCTGATGTCCGACCTGTCCGGTCGTGACGTGCGCATCGTCGTCCAGGCATTCCCCTACGCCCGGTACACGCCCGGCATCGGGGACATCGAGACGTGGAGCAGCCAGGCGCTCCGGGCAGGTGCGACGCATCTCAGCTGGTTCGCGATGAACAATCCGCGGTTCACGAACCGCAAGCTCTACGACGGCATGCTGGCGCTGGCGTCCCGCCTCAAGGGGCTGCAGCTCCCGGACAAGCCGGTGGACCCGTCCACGGTCGTCGTGTACTCGCTGATGAGCGAGGGGCAGGGGCAGCCCAACCTGCGGGGCGATGCCCGGTACCGCACGTCGGGCGATGCGCTCTACACCACCCATTCACTGCTCGGCGAGTTGAACGGCGCCCCCTTCGTGTTCGACACCGACGAGCGCCTGGCCGCCGAGCGCGAGCGCCTGGCCCGCGCGAAGGTGGTGTGGCTTCCCCGCGGCGACACCCTGTCGCGGCCCTTCGCCGAGGCCCTGCGCGACTGGGTGGCAGCAGGGGGGTTCCTGGTGGTCACCGACCCCCTCGCCTTCGCGCGCACGCCGGCCAACAAGGACCTCTCGGATATCGGCGCGGCGCTGAAGGGCGGACCGCTCGGCCGCACGGCCGGGGGCGT
Source organism: uncultured Bifidobacterium sp. (assembly GCA_964584485.1). Lineage (GTDB taxonomy): Bacteria > Actinomycetota > Thermoleophilia > Miltoncostaeales > Miltoncostaeaceae > SYFI01. The sequence continues at coordinate 12,196 of CAZPAT010000022.1, read as the reverse complement.
GCTGCTGATGCAGAAGGGCGCGCTCGGGGCCAACGTGCCACCCGACCTGTACGCGCTGCCAGTCGACGACAAGCGCACATGGGCCTTCTCGGCCGTGGCGCCCGAGGCGCGCGTGGTGGCCACCCACCTCGATGGCGCGCCGGCGGCCGTGCTGCGTCCCGTCGGACGGGGGCAGGTGCTCTCCTTCGCGGCCGACCCGATGACGCCGGGGTCGCTCGTGGAGCCGCTCGACCTCGTGCCCCTGATCGGCCAGGTGCAGCGCCTGGCGGGCGGGCAGACCGGACATCCCGCGTGGAGCTGGCGGATTCCCGGCACGGCCGATATCTCGCCGTGGGACGGCGCGTACCGCCCCTAGGCGCGAGCATGGCGGTCTTCATCTGCCCACGGTGCGCCCATCGCGTGGCGGGCGCCGAGCGCGCCGAAGGGCACCAGCCACGGGGATGCCCTTCCTGCGGCTTCGGCTTCGTCTTCGAGCTGATGGACGACTACTACGCCGGTCCGCTGACGGCGCTCGTCTGCTGCGATCGCGACCGGCGTGTACTGGTGGCCGGCCACGCCACCACCACCGTCACGGGGTGGGCCGAGGGAGACCTGATCGGTCGCGAGGTCGCAGAGGCCCTTGGCCTGTCGTTTCCCGGTAGCCCCGATGACCCCATCGCGCGCGCCATCGAATGGGGTGTGCGCGTGCTCGCGGAGCCGTGTGCCTTCCGGCCGCTGGGGCTCGACGCGGACCGCGGGGCGGTCGCGGACATCTTCCCGGCGTACGATGACGACGGCGGCCTGCTGATCGCCCTCACCGCCGCGACGAAGGGATAGCGATGGAGACCCGGCGCCTTGGGAATTCGGACCTCGACCTCACCGTCATCGGTCTTGGCACGTGGCAGTTCGGTGGCCGCTGGGGCGGTGCGGATGATGCCGACAGCGTGGCCGCATGCCATGCGGCGCTGGATGCCGGCGTCAACTGGATCGACACCGCCGACATCTATGGCCAGGGCCGCGCGGAGCGGGTGGTGGG
>CAZPAT010000022.1:1587-11081 GCA_964584485.1 uncultured Bifidobacterium sp. | reverse complement strand
ACTGGATCGACACCGCCGACATCTATGGCCAGGGCCGCGCGGAGCGGGTGGTGGGGCGCGTGGTGCGTGAGCGGCGCGATGAGGTGATCGTCGCGACCAAAGGGGGCGTGGCGTGGGAGGCCGGGCCGGGCGGCCTGCGCATCTGGCGTGAGGCCTCGGGCGCGTACCTGCGGCAGGCGCTCGAGCGGTCGCTCACTGCGCTGGGCATGGAGAGCGTTGACCTGTACCAGGTGCACTGGCCCGTGGACGGGGTCGCCGCCGACGACACCTTCGCCGAGCTCATCCGGATGCGCGACGAGGGCAAGATCCGCTGGATCGGCGTGTCGAATTACCACCTGGCCGACTTGGAGGCAGCGGCCGGCGCGGCCCCCATCACGTCGTTCCAGGTGGGCTACCACGTGATGCGCCGGCAGGTGGAGGAGGCCGAGTTGCCGTGGTGCCGCACCCATGGCGTGGGCGTGCTGGCCTACGGGCCTCTGGCCCACGGGCTGCTGACGGGACGGATGGATGAGTCCACCGCATTCCCGGAGAACGATTGGCGCGCGCAGAGCGAGCTGTTCGCGGATGAGCACTTCGGCGAGCGCATCGCCGTGGTGCGGCGCCTGGAGGAGATCGCCGCGCAGTCGGGCCGCCCCGGCGGGGTGGCGGAGTTGGCCGTGGCATGGGTGCTCCGGCGCCCGGAGGTCACCGCGGCCATCGTCGGCGCACGCGATGCAGCGCAGGCCCGCGGCGCGGCGGCGCTGGCGCGGGCACCGCTGTCCGCGGATGAGGAGGCCGCTATCGACGCCGTGCTGGCCGAATACCCGTCGGCATCACGCGAGTACGGCCACGGCGAGCCGCCGCCGCGCGGGTCCGCCTAGGCCCGCTCTGCCCCTGCCAGGTCGTAGGTGGCGTTCAGGGAGGCCTGCAGGTACGGATGATTGAGCCCGTAGATGAATCCCAGCAGGACGGCGAGCGGCACGGATGTCACCTCGCCCGCCCGCCCGTCGAGGGCCATCACCCGGAGATCGCGGGCGCGCCGCGCCGTGGTGACCCACGTCCAGATGGCGGGGACGATCAGGATGCCCCCGGGGAACAGTGCCAGCACGCTCATGCCGGGGGCGTTCCCGAACGGGTTGCCCATCGCCGCGGACACATCGCGCATCTCGCGGTTGATGTAGTACCAGTGGAACAGGCCGTAGATGCCGAGCGTCACGACCAGGAGGAGCCAGGTGATCACCGGCCCCCGCGTCCTCGCCCGCACCCCGCGTACCGTGATGTCCTCTGCCGCCACCGCATGCCTCCCGTTCCGGTTGGCGGGGAGGGTGCCATACGCGGCATGATGGGGCCATGAAGGTCGCGATCACCGGCGCAACGGGCCTGATCGGCCGGCACCTCACCCGGCGCCTGCTGGATCGCGGGGATGGGGTGGTGCCCCTCTCCCGCGCGCACGGGCAGGTGGCGGGTGTGCAGGCCGTCGCATGGGACCCGGTGTTCGATGACCTGCCCCGGGCGGCGACCGATGGGGTGGATGCGGTGGTCAACCTGGCCGGTGCATCCGTGGCCGACGGGCGGTGGACACGCGAGCGCAGGAAGCTCATCCGCGACAGCCGCGTTATCACGACGACCCGCATCGCGGAGGCGCTTGCCGGCGGTGCAGGCCCCGGGGTGCTGGTGAGCGGGAGTGCGAGCGGGTACTACGGCAACCGCGGGGATGAGGTGCTGGACGAGGCCTCCGCCCCCGGCGACGACTTCCTCGCCCGCACCGCCATGGAATGGGAGGCCGCCGCAATGGCCGCTGCGACGGGTGGCGTGCGTGTGGCGGTGACGCGCACGGGGATGGTGTTCGCATCCGACGGCGGCGTGATCCCTCGCCTTGCCAAGCTCGCCCGAGCCGGGCTGGCAGGGCCCATTGCCGGGGGAAGGCAGTGGGTTCCCTGGGTGGACATCGATGATGTGACGGGGATGATCATGGCGGCCCTGGACCACGAGGCATGGACCGGGCCGTTCAACAACGTCGCCCCCGAGTCCATGCGACAGGTGGACGTCGCGCGTGCCTTCGGGAGGGCGGTGGGCCGGCCCGCTGCCGTGCCCACGCCGGCGATGGCCATCCGGCTGACCATGGGCGAGGCCGCGGTGCTCGTGACCGACGGCCAGCGCTGCGTGCCCCGGGCGGCGGAGTCGCGTGGCTACGCCTGGGAATACCCGGCCATCGACGCGTCGCTGGCCGCCCGCATCCCCTAGGGGTCGTCCCGCTCGATACCCGACTGCTCGGGCATCAGGCGCGCGGTGTCGGCCTGCAGCATCAGCCACGTCTCGCGCAGGTGCGTGGTGAGCACCTGATACCTGCCCCCGGGCAGCCCCGAGACGACCCGGTACAGCTCATCGGCTCCCTGCTCGTCGGCTTCGAACACCATCTGGCGGTACTGGGCGATGAGGTCCGCCAGGTCGCGATGGTGATCCTGCTGCACCTGGAGCAGCTGGTCGATGCGGGCGAGCGCCTCGTCGGACATGGGTGCACGATACGCGCGCGGGCGGTGGTACCGTCCCGGTCGCCCCGGGGGATTAGCTCAGCTGGGAGAGCGCCTGCTTTGCAAGCAGGAGGTCACCGGTTCGATCCCGGTATCCTCCATCCGGTCCGTCGCTAGCCTGTACGCATGGCCAACGACTTCGAAGTCGGCATCGATGTGGGCGTCCCGCCGTCCCGTGCCTGGCAACTCGCGGGCGACCCGGTCGCGATCGCCGACTGGTTCGGTCCCGTCGCCCGCGTGGAGATGGACGGGGACCGGCGCATCGCCACCATGGGCAACGGCGCGGTGCTCGTGGAGCGCATCGTGAGTCGCGACGATGCGGCGATGACCTACTCGTACGAGGTGCTGGAGGGCATCCCCGGTCTCACGAGCCACCGGGCCACCATCCGGGTAGTCGAGGTGCCCGGGGGCAGCCGGGTCCTGTGGCGGCAGGTCGCCACCTCCGACGTGGAGGGGTACGACATCGAGGCCCGTCTGGCGGGTGTCATGTCCGCGGGCCTCGCCGACCTCAAGGCCGTGCTCGAGGGCTGAGGTCCTCGTCCTCCTCGACATCGACGGGACGCTCCTGCACGGGCGACCCGAGGCCCACGGCCGCGCCATGGCCGAGGCGATGGCGCAGGAGTGGGGCGTGCAGGTGACGGCGGACGACATCTGGGCCATCGATCCCGCGGGCCGGACCGATCGCGCCATCGCGCGGTTGGTCCTGCGCGGCAAGGGGCTCGAGGGGGAGGCCATCGATCGGGGAATGCCATCGTGGATGGAGCAGGCGTCGGCGCGGCATGCGCGCCTGATGGCGGACTTCCCTGCCCCGGTGGCCGCCCCGGATGCCGATGACGTCGCCGTGGCGCTCGCCCACCGGGGCGTCGAGCTCGCATTGGTGACGGGCAACCTGCAGCCCATCGGCCGTGCAAAGGTCGCTGCCGCGGGGCTCGGACATCACTTCGGCCCCGGTGGCGGCTTCGGCTGCGATTCAGAGGATCGAGCCGACCTGGTGCGCGTGGCACGCAGGCGCGCGGCGGCAGCCCACGCCGACGCTGATGTCGTGGTGGTGGGGGATACCCCGCGTGACATCGCTGCGGCCAGGGCAGCGGGTGTGCGCGTGATCGCGGTCACCACCGGCGACCACGATGCAGAGGCCCTGCGCGCAGCGGATGAGGTTGCACCGGACCTCCGCACCGCTGCGGACATTCTTCTGGCCTGAGGGCGAACGCCCGGCGCGGGGTTTCATCCCCGCGTACAAGGAGCCGCGCGCGACGCATTCATAGCCTCGGAGGCGCAATGGGAGGTAACCGCCTCCCCGTCCTCTACCAAGGAGTCTCATCCATGCGTCTCAGGTCCCTACGGATCGTCGCGGCGGCCAGCGTGCTGCTGCTCGGCGTCCCAGGCCTGGCGGCTGCGCAGGACGGGAGCCTCGTCGAGACCGACATCGCGCTCAACACGCTGTGGGTCGTTCTCGGCGGCGTCCTCGTCCTCTTCATGCAGGCCGGCTTCCTCCTCCTGGAGACCGGCCTCTCCCGTATGAAGAACGCGGGAGCGGTTGCAGGCAAGATCATCATGAACCTCGCCATTGCATTCCTGATGTTCTGGGCGACGGGCTTTGCGCTCGGATTCGGCGAGGGCAACAACTTCCTCGGCTCCGCCGGGTGGTTCCTCGACCTCGGCGGAATCGACTACGGCGCAGGCGGGGGCACCGAGGCCTTCTTCTTCTTCCAGGCCGTGTTCGCCGCGGTGTCGCTGGCGATCGTCTACGGCACGATGCTCGACCGCACAAAGTTCGCGGCCTACATCGTGTTCGGCATCGTCTACGTGGGCGTCATCTACCCGATCGTCGCGCACTGGACGTGGGGTGGCGGCTGGCTCGCGCAGGATGGCTTCCTGGACTTTGCCGGCTCGTCCATCGTCCACCTGCAGGGTGCACTCGCGGCCCTCACCGGCACGCTGGTGCTCGGACCGCGCCTCCTGAAGTTCAGGAACGGCAAGGCACAGCCGATCCCCGGTCACTCGATCCCGCTGTTCATGCTCGGCGTGATCATCCTGTGGGTCGGTTGGATGGGCTTCAACGGCGCATCCACCCTGGCGGCTGTCGGCCAGAACTTCGCCGACGTGATCGTCAACACCAACCTGGCCGCGGCCGGGGGCGTCATCGGCGCGGCAATCGGCGCGCTGATCATGTTCCGCACGCTCGATGTGTCGCAGATGGGTAACGGCGCAATCGCCGCCCTCGTGGGCATCACCGCGGGCTGCGCGTTCGTGGACCCGTGGGCCGCGGTGGTCATCGGCTTCATCGCCGGGCTCATCGCCCCGCCCATCGTGGTGCTGCTGGACAAGATGAAGATCGACGACCCGATCGGGGCCATCCCGGTGCACGGCATCGCCGGCATCTGGGGAACACTCGCGATCGGCCTGTTCGCGCCCGCGGCACGGACCGTGGACGCCGATCTGGGCGTCAGCGCCGGCCTGTTCTACGGCGGCGGCGGCGAGCAGCTGTGGGTGCAGTTCTACGGCATCGCGGCGACCATCGCATTCACCGGGGTCCTGACCCTCGTCCTCTGGCTCGTGATCAAGTGGACCGTCGGCCTTCGCGTCAGCGAGGAGCAGGAGATGGCGGGCCTCGACATCGCGGAGCACGGGATGTACGGATACCCGGAGCAGTTCATCGAGGTTCCGGGCGCGTTCCCGGAGTCGACCCGTCACAGCGCGGGCATGGCATCGCTTGCCAGGCCCTCGACAATGTCCGACTAGGAGGATCCGAACGTGAAGAAGATCGAGGCGTTCATCCGCCACGAATCGTTCGATGCGATCCGCGCCAAGCTGGCGGATATGGGGCTTCCCTCCATGTCGATCAGCGAGGTGAAGGGTTCCGGTCGCCAGGGTGGCTACACCGAGAGCTACCGCGGTGCGAAGACCACCATCTTCATGCGTCCCAAGCTGAAGCTGGAGATGGTGGTGGACGACGCCGACCTGGATCGCGCAGTGGATGTCATCCTCGAGCTCGCCCACACGGGCGAGCCCGGGGACGGCAAGATCTTCATCATCCCGGTGGAGGACGCCGTGCGCGTCCGCACCGGCGAGCGCGGCGACATCGTGCTCGCCTCCCATCCGGAGGATGGCTCGTAGGGCGCTAGCCCGCGGTCAGAGGTGAAGCATCCGGGGAGCCCCCGTCCGAGTCGGGCGGGGGCTCCCCGTCGTTCCGGGCCGGTGCCTCCGCCGGAAGCAGCAGCGTGAGACATGCGCCGCCGCCGGTCGCGTCGGATGCGCCCAGGTCGCCACCCAGCGTGCGCGCGAGCTGCCGCGCGATCGCGAGGCCGAGCCCGGACCCCACGTGCCCATCGGGGGTCTCGGATGACCGGAACGGCTCGAACACCACCTCGCGCATGCCTGGTTCGATGCCCGGGCCCGTGTCGCGCACCTCGGCGATGATGCCCCCGCCGGGGCGCTCCCGGGCGCTCACGGTCACGGTGCCGCCGGCCGGTGTCCAGCGGATGGCGTTCCCGAGCAGGTTGCCGATGATCTGCTGGACCCGGTCGGGGTCGGTCACGACCACGGGCAGGTCGCCGAGATCGGTGACGAGCGCAATGCCCTCGGCCTCGGCGGTCGATGACATGGCATCGGCCGCCGCGCGCAGGGGCTCGGCACCGTCCACGCGGCTCAGGTTCACCCGGAAGCGGTCGGCGTCCAGGCGGGCCAGGTCGAGCAGGTCGGTCACGAGTCCCTCGAGCCGGTTCGCCTCGGATGCAATGGCGCCGAGCGACCGCGGCACGGCGTCGTCGGGCACCACCCCGTCGGCGAGCGCCAGGGCGTGTCCCCGGATCGCCGTGAGCGGCGTGCGCAGGTCATGGGTGACGCGCATCAGGAACTCACGTGCCACGCGGTCGCGCCGGGCCAGTTGCCGCACCATGGCATTGAACGACCGCGCGACAGCATCGAGTTCCTCGGCGCCGCCCTCGTGCACCTCTGCGGCGAGGTCACCCTCGGCCACGCGCCGCGCCGCCTGCTCCAGCTCCCGCAGGGGCCGTGTGGCGCGGCGGGTGATCCACAGCACCAGGGCCACCGCCACGAGCAGGCCGAGCGCCACCGCAAGCAGGACGGACCCGAGCACATCGCCCCACGAGGCGCTGGCCTCGGCCTGTGGGCGCGTCAGCACCACGGCGCCCAGGTAGCGACCGCTCACGGTGACGGGCGCTGCCGCGGCGAAGGTGGAGGTGGTGGCGCCGGGCGGGGTGAATGCGAACCCCTGCGATCCCTCGCGCACGAGGAGCGTGGGGTCGATGTCGCGCCCGATGGTGCCGGGGAGCCCCCCCGTGGGGTCATCCGCGCCCGGGGTGAGCGCGAGGCCCACGTAGTAGAGGCGCGTGCCGGGGCCGGCGAGTTCCTCGAGATTGCCGATGGGCTCCCGTGTGGAGAAGGCCGCTCCGGTGGATAGTGCGGTCGCTGCCCTTTCGGACACCAGGCCGGCAACCGCCCGGGCCTGACGGTCCAGTTCGCCGCGGGCCTGGTCGGTCGCCTCACCGCGGATCAGCGACACCGCGATGGCGGCGAACAGCACGGCGGCCACCACGAGCCCCGCCATTGCGCCCAGCGCGATGCGGCCCGACAGGCTGGCCCACGGCCGCCGGCGGGCCGGCGGCAAGTTCACCGCCTGGCCGGGACCTTGTAGCCCGTGCCCCAGACGGTCTCGATGGGGCAGGCCTCACCGAGCTTGCGGCGCAACTGGCGCACGTGCACGTCGATGGTCCGGCTGTCGCCCAGGAAGGTGTAGCCCCATACCTTCTCGAGCAACTGCTCGCGGCTCAGCACCAGGCCCCGGGCCTGCACGAGAGCGGTGAGCAGGTCGAACTCCTTGGGCGTCAGCGCCACCTCGTCGCCATCCACGAACACCTCGCGTGGCCCCACCTCGATCCGCAGGCGGTCGACCTCGAGCACCGGCGGGAGATCCGGATCGTCCGCCTCCACCCGGGCATCGGTACGTCGCATCACCGCCCGCACGCGGGCCACCAGTTCACGCGGGTCGAACGGCTTGGTGACGTAGTCGTCGGCGCCCAGCTCGAGGCCCACCACCTTGTCCACCGCGTCATCGCGTGCCGTGAGCATGAGGATCGGCATCCCGCCGCCGCCCTGGCGTATGCGCCGGGTCACCTCGAAGCCGTCGACCCCCGGTAGGTTCAGGTCGAGCAGCAACAGGTCGGGTCGTTCCACCTCGATCCGGACGAGGGCGTCGTCACCGCGCTCAGCGACCTCCACGCGGAAGCCCGCGGCCTCGAGGTACATCTTCGCGAACGAGGCGATGTTGGGCTCATCCTCGGCGATGAGGATGAATGGATGTTCATCGGAGGAGCCCATGGCGCCCTTCGCAGGTTACCCGCGGTCCCCCCGGGGCGTCGCCCGCAGGCGGACGCTGATCGGCTTCATCGGCCAGCTCTCCATCGGGCCCGTGGACACCTGGAAGGTGCCGACGCCGTCCAGGCGCACCCTGCCGATGCCGCTTATGGACAGCATCACGTTGCCGTCGCCACGGAAGGTTGCCCGCACCCGGCGCCCCATGATGCTGATGCGCTGCTCGGCGCGGGGTCGCAGGCGGATGGTCCGCGCGCGGGCCCGGCGCGATGGTGCCGTGCGTGACCGGGTGCGCGGGCGCATGACCGAGCGTCCGCGCAGGCATACCCGTGCATCGCCCGCGTAGTCGGTGATGCGCACGTTCATGCCGGCGACGTCGCCAAAGGCGAACACGTTGCCCTGCACCAGCACGTCGCCGGCCCCGTCCACCTGCATCTGCTCGCCGACCACCACCGGACGGTCGGGCACGGCCGTGATGCTGCAGCCGCCTGCTGCCTTCCGGGCCGCGGCCGACCGATCACCCGGCGCACCGATGGCGGGCGCCGCGGCGACGGCGGCAATGGCGAATGCTGCTGCGATGGCGCGTCCCACCACGCCAATGGTGCACGCTGCCCATAGTGGACGGAAGGGCTACACGTAAGGGCTTTGTTAGCCCGATCGCGTCATGGCTCGAGCTTGATGCCCTCTTCCACCTTCACCGGCTCCTGCACGGTGGGCTCAAGGGTCACCTGCTCCTCGGTGGCCGCGGCCGGTGGTGCCTCGGCGGCCGGTGCCGGGGCGGTCTCGCCCTCGGGGACGGGGCGCGGGCCGTCGCCCATGTACGCCCAGATGATCTCACCGCAATCGGGGCATGCCGGCAGCGTGCCGCGGTTGTTGATGCGGAACTGGCATGTGACGCATGCATAGATTCCGGGCACCTTCTGGCCGGCGTGGTAGCACGGCTTGCCCAGCCGCTGCTCCGCCTGCTGGGCGCCCTGCGCGGGCGAGATGTTCTTGCCCTGTCCGCCCGCGGTCTTCCCGGGCCCTCGAGTCGGTCCGCTGGTGCCCATCTCCGTCCCCCCGTCACGTATAACCTGCAACCGGGCCTGATCCTACCGCGCGATCACCAGCCCATCGGTATCGATGGCGCGGCCGGAGGTCATCCCGTGCGGGTTGCATGTGCGCAGATCAACACCGTCGTCGGTGACATCGACGGCAATGCCGAGCGTGTTCGCGATGCCATCCGGCGCGGGCATGACCACGGCGCGGCGATCGTCCTCACGCCGGAACTCGCCATTACGGGGTACCCGCCGGAGGACCTGCTGCTCAGGCCCTCGTTCGCCGACGCCTCGCGCGCCGCCCTGGATGACCTCGCGCGCGAGGTCACCGGCGGGGTCGCGATCGTCGGGTTCGTGGAGCATGAGGAGGACGTCCACAACGCCGCCGCCGTGATCGCCGATGGTGAGGTGCAGGCCGTCTACCGCAAGCGCTTCCTACCGAACTACGGCGTGTTCGACGAGGCGCGGTACTTCCGCGCGGGCACCGAACCGATCGTGCTCGACATCGCGGGCGCGCGCGTGGGCATCGTCATCTGCGAGGACATCTGGTACTCCGCCCCGGTGGCCGGCGACCTGGCCGAGGCCCGGCTGGACCTGGTGGCGTGCATCTCGT
>CAZPAT010000022.1:0-1487 GCA_964584485.1 uncultured Bifidobacterium sp. | reverse complement strand
CCGGTGGCCGGCGACCTGGCCGAGGCCCGGCTGGACCTGGTGGCGTGCATCTCGTCGTCCCCGTTCCATCTCGCCAAGGGCGCGGGCCGCGAGCGGATGCTGCAGACCCGTGCGTACGACAGCTCCGCGGCACTCGCCTACTGCAACCAGGTGGGGGGGCAGGACGACCTGGTGTTCGACGGCCGGTCGGCGGTGATCGACCCCGCCGGGGAGCTGATCGCTCGGTCGCCGGTGTTCGAGGAGGACCTCCTCATCGCCGACATCCCCCTCGACCTCGCGGCGGGGCGGCGCCTGCGCGAGCCGCTGCTCAGGCGCCTGCCCACGAATGGCGACACCGCGCCAGTGCGGATCCGCACCGGGGCGCTGCCGGCGCCCGATGGCGCCACCAGCGGCATCGCCCCGATGCCGTCGCTGGAGGGGGAGCTGTGGGCCGCGCTGGTCACGGGGGTGCGTGACTACGTGGGCAAGAACGGCTTCCCGGGCGTGGTCATCGGCCTGTCCGGTGGCATCGACTCGGCCCTGACGGCGGCGATCGCGGTGGACGCCCTCGGTGCGGAACGCGTGCGGGGGGTGGCCATGCCGTCGGTCTTCACCAGTGGGCAGAGCACGGGGGATGCACAGGCCCTCGCTGATTCGCTGGGCATCCGAATGGACATCATCCCGATCGCCCCGGTGGTGGATGCGTTCGAGGCCCAGCTCGCCGATGTGTTCGAGGGGCGCCCCCGCGACGTCGCCGAGGAGAACCTGCAGGCCCGCGTGCGCGGCACCCTCCTGATGGCCATCAGCAACAAGCACGGCGACATGGTGCTGGCCACCGGCAACAAGAGCGAGATGTCGGTCGGGTACTCCACGATCTATGGCGACATGGCCGGGGGGTTCGCGCCGATCCGCGATGTATCGAAGACCTGGGTGTACCGGCTGTCGTCGTGGCGGAACCAGGATGCCGGCAGGGAGGTCATCCCCGAGGCCACCATTGTGCGTCCACCCACCGCCGAGCTCCGGCCCGATCAACTCGATTCGGACTCGCTCCCCGACTACGGAGTGCTCGATCCCATCCTCGAGGCCTACATCGAGCGCGACCTGCCCCCCGAGGCGCTCGTCGAGCGCGGGTTCCCCGCCGATGCCGTCGCCCGGGTCGCCGCGCTCGTCGACCGGGCCGAGTACAAACGGCGACAGGGGCCACCCGGCATCAAGACCACCCCGCGCGCATTCGGACGCGACCGCCGCATGCCCATCACGAACCGCTTCGGTGCCCGGTAGGAGCAGGCGCGCGCGCCGGGTGCGCGCGCTTGCCGCCGCTGTTGCGGTGGCGCTCCTGCCCGCGGCGGCCACGGCGGCGGAGCCACCCCGGCTCGCCACGGCCGACGGCCTGGGCGCCCTGCTGGTGTCGTTCCCCGGCGCGCCGGATTCGGGTGCAGTGCGGGCGGCGATCGGGCGGTTCGGCGAACCGCGCGCCGTGGCGCCCGAGGCGGGCATCTGGTCGGTGC
>CAZPAT010000021.1:9381-14214 GCA_964584485.1 uncultured Bifidobacterium sp. | reverse complement strand
ACGGGCGGCATCGCCGCGTACAAGAGCCTGGACGTGCTGCGGATCCTGCAGCGCCAGGGGCACGGGGTGAGCGTGGTGATGACGCATACCGCCGAGCGCTTCGTGGGCAGCGCATCGTTCGCTGCGCTGTCGGGGCGCGAGGTGGGCACGCACCTGTTCGGCGATGCCGACCAGCCGGGATACCACCACCTCGATGTGAACGACGGAAAGGACCTGATGCTGGTCGCGCCGGCATCGGCCAACACGATCTCGCAGATGGCCTCGGGCGCCGCGAGCAGCCTGCTCACCTCGTGCTACCTGGCGTTCCGCGGTCCCGTCGTGGTCGCGCCGGCGATGAACACCTCGATGTGGCTGCATCCGGCGACCGCCCGCAATATCGCCACGCTGCGGGGCGACGGCGCGCACATCATCGAGCCCGAGAGCGGGCTGCTGGCCGATGGCGCGGTGGGTCCGGGGCGCCTGGCCGAGCCCGCCGCGATCGCCGCGGCCGTTGAGGCCGCCCTTGGTGCCGAGGCCGGGGCCCGGGACATGGAGGGGCTGTCGGTGCTGATCTCGGCCGGCGGCACGCGGGAGCCGATCGACGCCGTGCGCTATGTGGGGAACCGGTCCAGCGGCCGCATGGGCTGGGCGCTGGCCGCGGCCGCACGCGACCGCGGCGCCGAGGTCACGGTGGTGCAGGCCAACGTGGACCTGCCGCGCGAGGCCGGCATCCGCTACGTGGACGCTCCGACCGCGGCGGCGATGCGCGATGCGTGCCGCGCGGAGTTCCCGGCGTGCGACGTGCTGATCATGTGCGCGGCGGTCGCCGACTACCGGCCCGTGGCGGCCGCCGACGGCAAGCTGGACAAGTCGCGCGCCGACGCGATCACCGTCGAGATGGAGCGGACCACCGACATCCTCGCCGAGCTCTCGGCGCTGCGCGCCGATCAGGTGCTGGTGGGCTTCGCCGCCGAGCATGGCCCTGAGGGCCTGGATCGCGCCCGGGGCAAGCGCGTGCGCAAGGCCGTGGACATCGTGGTGCACAACGACGCCGCCGTTCCCGGCGCGGCGTTCGAGGGTCCCGAGAACATCATCACGATCATCGGCCCGGGGGATGCCGAGGTCTCCCTGCCGCGCATGGCCAAGCGCGAGTGCGCCGAGCGCATCCTCGACGCCGCCCGGCCACTGGTGGGGGCGGGCCCGGTCGGCGCGTCGTAGCCGCGGTGCCGCGATACCCTTGACCGGATGGGTGAGGGCGTCGGCGCATACGAATGGTTCCAGCGCGGGATGGAGCTGATGCGGTCGCGTGACTTCCACCCGGCGGCCGTCGCCCTGGAGCAGGCGAAGAAGCTCGAGCCGGACAAGGGCTCGATCCGCGAGGCACTCGGGCGCGCGTATCTCTCGACGCGCCAGTACCGGCGCGCTGCGGATGAGTTCGAGGTGGCCATCGAGATCCAGCCCACCGACCACTACGCGCACTACTGCCTGGGGCGCGCCTACCGCGGCCTCGGTGACGAGGACCGGGCGGCCCGGCACTACGAGCTCGCGCGCTGCCTGGGGTCGAAGCTGGTGTAGCCGGTTGCGGTGGGTGGCGGGCCCACCCCCTGCCCCGGGGGCACCTCGAAGCCCAGTCGGAGGATCCCCTCGAAGCTCTCGTCCACGTACGTGGACAGCAGGCCCAGCAGCCCGTCCAGCCCGTCGGACCCGAGCACCGAGGTCTCGGCTTCCGCGAGCAGCCAGAGGTCGCCTGCGTCGTCCACCGCGAAGCGCCAGTGATGCATGTCCAGGTTCTTCCGCAGCGCGCGCCGGTACACATCGGAATGTGCGCGGTCGGGCCCGCGCATGAAGAACGCGCGCAGCGCCAGGGTCCGCTCGCCCGCCTCGGCGGCCACGGCCACGATCCCCCGCTTGGTACTCGGCACGCGGATGGACCATTCGCGGGCCCCGAGCCGCTCGGCATCCACGCCGATCCCGTCGAGCCATACCTGCACCAGCGCTGCGCCATCGGTCATGCATCCACGGTACCGGGCGCGGGCCGTACGATTGCCCCGTGCGGATCGTCCTCCAGCGCGTGACATCGGCCGAGGTCCGATCGGGCGGAGAGGTCGTGGGCGCGATCGGCCACGGATACCTGCTCCTGGTGGGCGTCGAGGAGGGCGACACCCATGACGACGCCGAGCGCGTGGCGGCCAAGGTCGCCGCCGTGCGTCTCTTCCCGGAGGGTGAGCGCCCGTTCCACCTCACCCTCGCGCAGGTCGGCGGAAGTGCGCTGGTGGTGAGTCAGTTCACCCTGATGGGTGACGTCCGGCGGGGAAATCGACCCTCCTGGGCGATGGCCGCGCCCCCGGAGGTGGCCGAGCCCCTCGTGGCCGCGGTCGCCGCCGCGCTGGGCGACGCCGGGATCCCGGTCCACACGGGCCGGTTCGGGCACCACATGGATGTGTCCCTCGTGAACGATGGACCGGTCACGCTCGTCCTGGAATCCGTGCTCCTGCCGGGGGGCCGGGGTCGCGGCCGCCCCCCGGGGGTGTGATACCCTCGCCGGGCTGCCGGCAGGGCACAGGCGGCACCCGGAGGAGCGGGTCGGGAGACCCGCTTTTTTATTGGAACGACACGGAACGCGGGGACGGGGACGGCCGAGACGGCGACATCGATCGAGCAGCAGGTGGAGGAACTCCTGGCGCAGGCGCTGCCGGAGGTGGACCTGCGGGCGGTCGGAGTCGGCGGTCGCGCGGGCTCCGGGGTGCTCACGGTGGTGATCGACCATCCGGTACGCGTGGACCACGACCTGTGCGCGCAGGTGACGCGGGTGCTCGACGACGCCGGGCTCCGCGACCGGTACGCCGTGGAGGTATCATCCCCGGGCCCGGAGCCTCCGCTCCGGGTGACCCGTCACTACGTCGCCGCCATCGGCGAGACGGTGAAGTTGGCGGTGGAGCCCGGTGCGGTCCCCGGCGCCGGGAAATCCCTGACGGGGATCCTCGTGACGGCGGATGACGATTCCGCCACCGTGGAGACCCCCGATGGGGTGCAGGTCGTGCCGCGCAGCGCGGTGCGCAGGGCACGGATGGTGAAGAGGGCGCAATGTGGCGAGTGACGGCAGGAGCCTGATTTGAACCGGGAAATCATCGAGGCGATCAAGCAGATCGAGCGCGAGAAGGGGATCGACTCCGAGACCCTGCTCGTGGCGCTGGAGGATGCCCTCCTCGCCGCGTACCGCAAGACGCCGGGGGCCGTGGACTGGGCCCGCGTGGACATCGACCGCGAGAGCGGCGAGATGCAGGTGAACCAGCTGGTCCTGCCCGAGGGCGCGGAGCTGAAGACCCTTCCGCGCCCCGAGCCCGAGATCCCCGAGGGCATGGACCCTGAGGAGTTCGAGCCGCCGCCCCCGGACATCGACTGGTCGGCCTACGGGCCGGACGAGATCCGACCCGTGAGCGTCACCACGGACAACTTCGGGCGCATCGCCGCGCAGACCGCCAAGCAGGTCATCCTGCAGCGCATCCGCGAGGCGGAGCGCGAGATGATGTACGAGGAGTACGTCGATCGCGTCGGCGAGATCGTCAACGGCATCATCCAGCAGTCGGATCACCGGTACACGCTCGTCGACCTGGGCCGCGTGGAGGCGCTGCTGCCCGCCAGCGAGCAGGTACCCGGCGAGCGATACGACCACGGCGCCCGCATCAAGGCGGTGATCGTGGACGTGCGCGCGTCGAACAAGGGCCCGCAGGTGATCCTCAGCCGCCGGTCCGACGAGATGATCAAGCGCCTCTTCGAGCTGGAGGTGCCCGAGATCGCGGACGGGCTCGTGGAGATCCGCAACGTCGCGCGCGAGGCCGGCTGGCGGTCGAAGATCGCCGTGATCTCGAACGTGCAGGGTGTGGATCCGGTCGGGGCCTGCGTGGGCCCGCGGGGCTCGCGCGTGCGGATGGTGGTGTCCGAGCTTCGCGGCGAGAAGATCGACATCATCCCGTTCAACGACGAGCCGGCCCGGTATGTGGCCAAGGCCCTGTCGCCGGCGCGCGTGCGCGAGGTACTGGTGGACGACGAGGCCCGGCAGGCGGTCGTCGTGGTCCCCGACGACCAGCTGTCCCTGGCCATCGGCAAGGAGGGCATGAACGCCCGGCTTGCCGCACGCCTCACGGGCTGGCGAATCGATATCAAGAGCGAGTCGACGTTCGCATCCGAGGAGGAGGGCGACGACTACTCCGACGAGCTCGAGGGCGGCGTGGCGCGCTGCGCCCACATCCTGCAGAGCGGCAGGCGCTGCCCGAACGCCGTGGTGCCCGGCACCCGCTTCTGCGCCCTGCCCGGCCATGACCAGCCCCAGCCGGATCCGCCTGCTGCGCCGGGCGATGACACCGCGCCGGAGCCGGTCGGCAGCGCCGGGGAGGCCCCGGTGGATGCAGGTGCACCTGCCGCGGCGGACGAGTCCGGGGAGGCGCCCGCAGAGGCCGTGGCCCCCGCCGTCGCCGACGACGGAGGGGCGAACGACGAGTGACCTGCCACGAGCCACGCGCCACGTGCCCGAGCGGACATGCCTCGGGTGCCGCCGCCGGGCGCCGAAGGGCGCGCTGGTGCGCTTCGTCGCGGTCCCACGGGGAGATGAGCGCGTGCTGATGCGCGACCCGGACGGCAGGCGGGGCGGTCGCGGGCTGTACACCTGCGATGCACGGGACTGCTTCGTCTCCGCGGTGGAGCGTCGGGGGTTCGCGCGTGGCGCCCGTGGCGCGGTGGTGGTTGATGAGGCCCTCGCAGAGGGGCTGGGAGATGCAGAGTCGGTGAGGGGCGGATGAGCGAGAAGAAGAGGGTCTACGAGATCGCCAAGGAGGAGGGGCTGCCGAGCGCCAACGT
>CAZPAT010000021.1:0-9281 GCA_964584485.1 uncultured Bifidobacterium sp. | reverse complement strand
AGGCCCCTGCGCCCGAGGCGGAGCCGGTTCCGGCCCCGACGGCCGAGGAGCCCGCCCCGGCGCCGACGGCCGAGGAGACTCCAAAGGCCGGGGAGTCCGAGGTTCCGAAGAAGGCCGAGGAGCGGATCCCGCCCAAGCGCGCGCCCGAGAAGATCGTGCTCCCGCCGCCGAGGCGCGATTCGCCGCCACCTCCTGCCCCGTCGGGGCCCTCCGGTGGCTACGGCGCCGGGCCCGGCTCCGGCCACCCGGGCGATCGCGGGCGGTCGGGCACCCTGCCGCCGCGCGGCACCGGTGGCATCGGCCGCCCCGGTGGCGGTCGCGGCCGCAAGCGGCGCGTCGTCATCGATGCCCAGGCCGGGCGCCGCCAGGGCGGTGGCGGGCGCGACCGACGCGACAAGCGGGGCGGCGGCAAGGACCACTCCGAGCAGCAGGCACAGCCGCAGATCAACCCGGCGGACATGCCGCCCGCCGACATCCGCTCGGGCGCGACCGTGAAGGACGTCGCCGAGGGGCTCGGCATCCCGACTGCGCAGATCATCAAGTTCATGATGGGCATGGGTGAGCTGGTCACCATCACCCAGTCGCTGTCCGACGACGCCATCGAGCTGATCGCGGCCGACGTCGAGCGCAAGGTCAACATCATCCACGCCGAGGAGGAGCCCGATCTCGAGGTCACGGTCGAGGACGACCCGGCGGATCTCGTCGCGCGCGCCCCGGTCGTCACCGTGATGGGCCATGTCGACCACGGCAAGACGTCGCTGCTGGATGCCATCCGTCGCACCGAGGTGGCCGCGGGCGAGGCCGGCGGCATCACCCAGCACATCGGCGCGTACCAGGTTCACCACAACGACCGCGAGGTCACCTTCCTGGACACGCCGGGCCACGAGGCGTTCACCGCGATGCGCGCGCGCGGCGCGCGGATCACCGACGTGGCCGTGATCGTGGTGGCAGCCGATGACGGTGTGATGCCCCAGACGATCGAGGCGATCGATCACGCGAAGGCAGCCGAGGTGCCGTTCGTCGTCGCCGTGAACAAGATCGACAAGGAGAACGCGAACCCCGAGAAGGTCAAGCAGGAGCTCTCGACGCATGAGGTGATCCCCACCGACTGGGGCGGCGGGACGGAGTTCGTGAACGTCTCGGCCCAGCGCGGTGACGGCCTGGAGGACCTGCTGGAGACGGTGCTCCTGGTGGCCGACGCCGATGCCGACCCGAAGGCCAACCCGTCGGCCGAGGCATCGGGCACCGTCGTGGAGTCCCGGCTCGACCCGGGCCGCGGGCCCGTCTGCACCCTGCTGGTGCAGCGCGGCACCATGCGGGTGGGCGACATCCTGGTGGTGGGAGAGACGTTCGGCCGCGTGCGGGCGATGCTCGACTACAACGGCGAGCCCCTCAGCGACGCCACCCCGGCGGTGCCTGTGGAGATCCTCGGGCTTGACGGCGTCCCGGATGCCGGCGAGAAGTTCCGCGTCGTGGAGAACGAGCGCCTGGCGCGGCAGATCGCCTCCACCCGCAGCCAGCGCCTTCGCTCGGAGGAGTTGGCGAACCGCAGGCCGGTGTCATTGGAGGACCTGTTCGCGCGGATTCAGGAGGGCGGGCTCAAGGAGCTCAACATCATCATCAAGGGCGACGTGCAGGGATCCGTCGGCGCCCTGGAGGATGCCCTCAACAAGGTGGAGCAGACGGAGGTGCGCCTGCGCATCATCCACACCGGCGTCGGCGCGGTCACCGAGAGCGATGTGATGCTGGCCGCCGCCTCCGAGGCGATCGTCATCGGCTTCAACGTGCGGCCGCGCCCGGAGGCCAAGGTGCTCGCCGAGCGCGAGGGCGTGGACATCCGGACGTACCGGGTGATTTACCGCGCCATCGAGGACGTCCGCGACGCCCTGGTGGGCATGCTCGAGCCGGACATCGTCGAGGAGCCCCTGGGCTCGCTGGAGGTGCGCGCCACCTTCAAGGCGAGTCGCCTGGGCACGATCGCCGGCTGCTACGTGACCGAGGGGACCGTGCGGCGGGGTGCCGACTGCCGCCTGGTGCGCGACGGCACCGTGGTGCACGCCGGCAGGATCGGTTCGCTGCGCCGGATTGATGACGACGTGCGCGAGGTGCAGCAGGGCTTCGAGTGCGGCGTGCTGCTCGAGGACTACAACGACGTCAAGGAAGGCGACGAGATCGAGGTCTTCGAGCTCAAGGAGGTCGCCCGTACGGCCCAGGCATCCGCTCCCGCGGCCGCCGAGGCCTCCGAGTAGCCGGCCCGCGGCGGCGATGGGAGCCGGTTTCGTGGGCATCCTCACCGTGGACATGCACCTGCCGACCGCCGGGTCCCTGAAGGACAAGCGCCGGCAGGTGCTGCGCGTGCGGCAGGGGCTCGCGCGGCACTGCGGCGCCAGCGTCGCGGAGGTCGACCACCAGGACCTGTGGCAGCGGTGCCGCCTGTCCCTGGCGGTGGTCGAGCAGGGCGCGGGGGAGGCCGCGGCAGGGCTGGACCGCGCGTCGCGCCTGCTGTCTGCGGACCCCGAGTGGCAACTGCTCGAGGAGCACCGCGAGGTGATCGCGATCGGAGAGGACATCGGATGAGCGCACCGCGCCAGCGCCAGCGCCGGGCGAACGAGGCCATCCGCGAGGCAATTGCCGGCGCGCTGCTCACCGAGCTGTCGGATCCGCGCCTGCAGATGGTGACCATCACCTCGGTGGAGGCCAGTCCCGACCTGGCCCACGCCCGGGTGTGGTGGACGGTGCTTGACCCCGCGCGCGCCGAGGGCGCCGCGGCCGCGCTGGAGTCCGCACGCGGGGTGCTGCAAGGCCGCGTGGGACGTGCGCTGCGAAGCCGCAACACCCCGCAGCTCACGTTCGAGCGCGATGAGCTCCAGGACAGGGCCCGGCGGCTCACGGCCTTGATCGACGAGGTGGCACCCCCCGCCGACTCCCCCGGGACCGACGGTTCCGGCGGCCGCTGACGCCATGAGCCACGGCCCGCATCATCACCGGCCGGTGGGGCCGCGGGTGGATGCCGCCCGTATCGCCGCGGCGCTCTCGATGCCCGGCGGCCGTTTCACGGTGACCACGCATCGCAAGCCGGACGGCGACGCCGCCGGATCGATGATCGCGCTCGCGCGCGTCCTGCGCGGGCGCGGACACGACGCGGTGATGTGGCATGTGGAGGGCCCTGGCCTGCCGGACGATCTTGCATGGCTGCTGGAGGCGGGCGAGGAGGTGCACGGCGGGCGCGTCGCGGACGCGGCGGACAGGGTCCTGGTGAGCGTGGATGCCGCCACCTCGCACCGCGTGACCGACGAGGACCCCACCTCCCTCGGCCGCCCGATCATCAACATCGATCACCATCATGACGACCCGGCCTGGGGTGACCTGAACCTGATCGACGGCGCGGCATCGAGCACCGCCGAGCTGGTGCTGCGCGTGATGGATGCGATGGGTGCCCCGCTGGACCGCCGGATCGCGCTGCCGCTGTACGTGGGCCTCGTGACGGATACCGGACGGTTCTCGTACTCCAGCACCGGCGTGGGTGCGCACGCCGCGGCCGCCCGGATGATCGAGGCAGGGGTGGATCCCGGGGAGGTCTACCGGCGCCTGTACGAGGGCATCCCGCTCGGGGATCTCCGGCTGGCGGGGCGCGCCGTGGCGGGGGCGCGCTCCGAACTGGAGGGACGGCTCGTGGTGGCGGTGATCACCCCGGAGGACGAACGCGCCGCGGGCGGGACCGACTCCGACGGCGTCGTGGAGGCGCTGCGCGGTGCACGGGGCGCGCAGGTGGCGGCGGTCATCCGGCAGGTTGCCGACGGCGAGTGGCGCGTGTCCACGCGGGCCTCCGGCGATGCCATCGACGTCTCGGCGATCGCGGCCCGGGAGGGTGGCGGCGGCCACCGGGCGGCGGCCGGCTTCACCTCGCACCGCCCCCCCGATGAGATCATCGCGCTCATCCGGCAGGCGATGCTCGACCAGGGCGCCTAGTGGGCCGCCGTCCCGACATGCCGACCGGCGTGGTGCTCGTGGACAAGCCCGCGGGGCCGACCTCGCATGATGTCGTTTCCGCATGCCGCCGGGCGCTCGGGGGCGTCCGCGCGGGGCACACCGGCACGCTCGACCCGTTCGCGACCGGGTTGATGGTCGTGCTGACGGGGCGGGCCACGCGCCTTGCGCCGTTCCTGAGCGGCCTCCCCAAGGGGTATCGGGCGGGGATCGCGCTGGGTGCGCGGTCGGCGTCCGGCGATCCCGAGGGGCCCATCACGGCAGGCGGCGCAGTCCCGGCTGCAGCGGATGCGGTCCGGGATGCGCTGGCCGCGATGGTGGGTGACCTCACACAGGTGGTGCCCGGGCTGTCGGCGGTCAAGGTGGGTGGCGAGCGCCTCTATGCGATCACCCGTCGGGGCGACGAGGTCGAACGTCCCACGCGCGCGGTCGTCGTGGAGCGCGCCGATCTGGTGTCCTACGACCCGATGACCGGACGGGCCGAGGTGGACATCCGATGCAGCGCAGGCACCTACGTGCGCCAGATCGCCGTCGACCTGGGGGAGGCGCTCGGCTGCGGTGGGTACTGCGCGACCCTTCGCCGCACCGCCGTGGGCGACCTCGACGTCGGCGCGGCGATCGCCCCGGACGCCGTGGGCAGCGCCCAGGTGGTGGATGCGCTCGCCGTGCTCGGGCACATCGGGCGCGTGGACCTGGATCCCGTCGGAGCCGCGGACGTCGTCCATGGCCGACCGGTCGCCGACCCGCGGTCCGGCGCCGCCGGCCCGGCGGCGCTGGTGGCCGACGGCCACCTCGTGGCAATCGCCGAGGCCGATGCCGGGGTGCTGCGGCCGCGGGTGGTCCTGGCCGGGTGAGGCGCTATCAGTCGATCGGCGAGTTGCCGCTGGGGGACGAACGGCGCGTGGTGGCCATCGGGACCTTCGATGGAGTGCACCTCGGGCATCAGGCGATCATCGGCCGTGCCATTGAGCGGGCGCGCGAGAGGGGCCTGCAGTCGATGGTGCTCACCTTCGAGCCGAACCCCCTCGCGGTCTTGCGTCCCGAGCTCGCGCCGGCCATCCTCACCGAGCCGGCCGTCAAGGCCCAGCTGATCGAGGCCCTCGGCGCCGACGCGCTGCTGGTCGTCCCGTTCACGCAGGCCTTTGCGCGCATACGGGCCGATCGGTTCGCGGAGATGCTGTGCTCCGCACCTCTCAACGCCGAGAGCATCGTCGTGGGCGCCAACTTCCGATTCGGCCATGGGGGCTCGGGCACGGTGGCGTACCTCCAGCGCCTCGGGCGGGCGAAGGGGCTGATCGTCGAGAGCCCCGCGACGGTCGTGAGTCCGGATGGGAAGCCGGTCTCGTCAACCCGCGTGCGCCGCCTCGTGGCGCGCGGCCAGGTTGGTGAGGTCGCGCCGCTCCTCGGCCGCCCGCACCTCGTCGAGGGCATGGTGGTCCCGGGTGAGCAGCGCGGGCGGACGCTGGGCCTGCCCACCGCGAATGTCGCGGTGCCGGAGGGGGTCGCCCTGCCGGCGCGCGGCGTGTACGCGGGACGGGTGGCGCTGGGGGCGGGGCGATTCCCCGCGGCAGTGAACCTCGGGTACTCGCCCACCTTCGCGGGCGCGGACGACGCCCCCCTGCGCCTCGAGGCCTTCATCCTCGACTACGCAGGGGACGATCTGTACGGGCAGCGCGTGCGCGTGGAGTTCATCGAACGCCTGCGCGACGAGCAGCGCTTCCCGACCCCCGATGCGCTGGTGCATCAGGTGAACGAGGACATCGCGCGCACCCGCGAGGTGGCGGGCGCCGCCTGATACCCTGCCGGGTCACATTGACCCGGGTGCGGCCACGGCTGCCCCGCGGCCGGACATGGAGCAGACATAGATGCTGGACAAGGACACCAAGGCGGGCGTCATGGCGCCGCACCGCAAGCACGACACGGACACGGGCTCGCCCCAGGTCCAGATCGCGATCCTCACCGAGAGGATCAACCAGCTCACCGAGCACCTCAAGAGCCATCACAAGGATCATCATTCGCGGCGCGGTCTCCTGACCATGGTCGGCCGGCGCCGTCGGCTCCTGAGCTACCTCGAGAGGAAGGACCTGAACGCCTACCGCGAGCTCACCGACTCGCTCGGTATCCGCAGGTAGGCGAACCGGGGCGCATCGCGCCCGTGACGGCGGGCCGCCCGGATGGCGGCACCGCGTGATGAGCCGTGCCGGGGGCACGGCGCCAAGGGATGGGGAACGAAATGGCAGAGAAGGGCCCTGACGCCACGCGCGTCGTCGCCGACATCGGCGGCCAGGAGATCATCTTCGAGACCGGAAGGCTGGCCAAGCAGGCCAACGGCTCGGTGCTCGTGCGGTCGGGTGACAGCCTGGTGCTTGTCACGGCCGTTGGCGCGCGCGAGCCGCGGGAGGGGACGGACTTCTTCCCGCTCACCGTGGACGTCGAGGAGCGCATGTACGCCAAGGGGGCGATCCCCGGTGGCTTCATCAAGCGCGAGAGCCGCCCGAGCGAGCGCGCCATCCTCACCGCGCGCATGACCGACCGCCCGCTCCGGCCGCTGTGGCCAAAGGGCTACCGGAACGAGGTGCAGGTGGTTACCACCGTGCTCTCGATCGACAAGGTCAACGCGTTCGACATCCTCTCGATCAACGGTGCCTCCGCGGCGCTGATGCTGTCGGAGCTGCCGTTCGAGGGGCCCGTCGGGGCCGTGCGCATCGGCATGCTGGACGATGACTTCGTCATCAACCCCACCCTCCAGGAGATGGAGGAGAGCAAGCTCGACCTGGTCGTGGCCGGTACGCGCGACGCCATCTCGATGGTCGAGGCCGGCGCCAACGAGGTGTCGGAGGAGGACCTGCTCGAGGCCCTGCAGATCGCGCATGACGAGATCCGCAAGCTGTGCGACGTCCAGGACGAGCTGCGCGAGAAGGCCGGCAAGCCCAAGTGGGATGTCGTGCCGCAGGTCGTCGATCCGGCGATGCTCGCCGAGGTCGAGAAGGTCGCCCTCGCATCCATCGAGGAGGCCACGCTCGAGCAGGGCAAGCTCGAGCGCCGCGACAAGATCGCCGCCGCGAAGACGGTCGCCCAGCTGGAGGTCGTGGGCGAGGAGCCCTCGCCGGACCAGCGCGCGCAGTTCTCGATGGCGTTCGACCAGCTCATCAAGCGCACGATCCGCCGCCGCATCGCCGTGGACAAGCGGCGCCCGGACGGCCGGTCGGCCGAGGAGATCCGCCCCATCTGGTGCGACACCGGCATCGCGCCGCGCACGCACGGCTCGGGTCTCTTCACACGCGGCGAGACGCAGGTGCTCACCCTGCTCGCGCTCGGCACGATGAAGGAGGCTCAGCGCATCGATGACCTGTCGATCGACACGACGAAGCGCTACATCCACCACTACAACTTCCCGCCGTTCAGCGTGGGCGAGACCGGCTTCATGCGCGGTCCCAAGCGGCGTGACATCGGCCACGGGGCCCTCGCGGAGCGGGCGCTGATCCCGGTCATCCCGCCGGAGGAGGAGTTCCCCTACACCCTCCGCCTGGTGTCGGAGACGCTCGAGAGCAACGGGTCGTCGTCGATGGCCTCGGTGTGCGGTTCCACGCTGGCCCTACTGGACGCGGGCGTGAACATCACGCGCCCGGTCGCCGGCATCGCCATGGGCCTCATCAAGGAGGGCGATGACCTGATCGTGCTCACCGACATCCAGGGCGACGAGGACCACCTCGGCGACATGGACTTCAAGGTGGCGGGCACCTCCGAGGGCGTCACGGCCCTGCAGATGGACAATAAGGTGGCCGGGGTCACCCAGGAGACGCTGGCGCAGGCCCTGCAGCAGGCCAAGCAGGCACGCCTCACGATCCTCGGCGTGATGGCCGACACGATCTCGGGGCCGCGCGAGGAGCTGAGCGCCTGGGCGCCGCGCATCACCGCCATCAAGATCGATCCCGACAAGATCGGGATGGTCATCGGCAAGGGCGGCGAGACCATCCGCGCGCTCGAGGCCGACTTCGAGGTGGAGATCTCCATCGAGGACGACGGCACCGTGAGCGTCTACGGCGTGCAGGGCGAGAAGGCCGACCAGTGCGTCGAGCGCATCCGCTCCATGACGAAGGACGTCGAGGTGGGCGATGTGTACGAGGGCGCCAAGGTGGTGAAGACCACGACCTTCGGGGCATTCGTCGAGCTCACGAAGGGCGTGGACGGGCTGCTGCACATCTCCAACTTGGGCTCCGGCCGGGTGGAGAAGGTGGAGGACGTCCTGAACCGCGGCGACTCGGTGGACGTTCGCGTGGAAGAGGTCGACCGGGCACGTGGCCGCATCGGGCTGCGCTTGCTGTCGGATGACTCGGCACCGGCCGGGGACGCCGACTCCGGGTCGGACGAGAGCACTCACCGCCGCCCGCGCCGCCGCCGGAAGATGTCCACGAGCGACGTCTCCGAGTGACCTCCACGCGGGCGCTCGACACCACCGCAGGGGGGCTCCGGGTCGTCTCGGAGCCCCTCGGCGGGGTGCGCTCGATCGCGCTCGGACTGTGGATCGGGGTGGGGTCGCGCTTCGAGCGGCCGTCCGAGGGCGGCATCTCCCACTTCATCGAGCACCTGTTGTTCAAGGGGACGGAGCGGTTCTCAGCGGCGGGGATCGCCGAGGCGTTCGACGCCATCGGCGGTGAGGTGAACGCAGCGACCGGCCGGGACCACACCGTGCTCTACACGCGCGTGCTGGACGAGCACCTGGACCGCGCCTTCGACGTCCTCGCCGACATGCTGGTTCGCCCGGCGTTCCGGGAACTCGAGCAGGAGCGCCAGGTCATCCTGGAGGAGATCCTCATGTACGAGGACGACCCCGGCGACCTCGTGCATGACCTGATGTCGGAGGCGGTGTTTCCCGACCAGCCCCTGGGCAGGCCCGTCATCGGCACGTCCGAGGTGATCGGGGGGTTGCCGGAGGAGGAGATCCGCGCATTCCATGCCGGGCACTACACCGCGGGCAACATCGTGGTGGCGGCGAGCGGGAGCATCGATCACGCCCATCTGGTGGACCTCGCGGAGCGCCACCTCGGCGATCTGGCCCGCGGCGTGGCCCACGGGGTGCAGGCGGCGGCCCCCGGCACTCCGCGGCTGGTCGCCCGGGCGAAGCCGACCGAGCAGTATCACGTGGCCCTGGGTGGGCCGGGCCTCGATCGCTCGGACGACCGCCGGCACGCGATGGGGGTGCTGGACGTGGTGCTGGGCGGGTCGATGAGCTCGCGCTTGTTCCAGGAGATCCGCGAGAAGCGCGGCCTGGCCTACTCGGTGGGCACGTACTC
>CAZPAT010000020.1:0-14590 GCA_964584485.1 uncultured Bifidobacterium sp. | reverse complement strand
TCTACCTGTACATCCCGTGGTTCCTCCCCCTGGTGATCCTGGTGGTGGTGCCCGAGTGGCCGGACCCCGATGCGCAGCCCAACCCGCCCGACGGGCGCCTGATGGCCGCGGCACGCCGCATGCTCCGACGGGGCATCACCCCCGACGTGCCCGCCGGGGGTGATGCCTGATGCGCCACGACGCCCTGCTGGAGCGATGGCTGCCGTGGATCATGGGCATCGCCGCCGTGCTGGTGTGGGTGGGTCCCATGCAGTGGGTCAACGCCTCCGTGGCCCAGATCTCGGATATCCCGGTATACGAGGAGGCCTACCGCCAGATGTCCGGCGGGGCGCTGCCCTACCGGGACTTCGCGCTGGAATACCCGCCACTCGCCGCGGCGCTGTTCTGGTTCGCGGGCGTGCTGCCCGGTGCCTACGGGGCGTCGTTCTCGTTCCTGATGATGATCGCCCTGGTGCTGACCGTGGTGCCGGTCACCCTCACGGCGCGGGCGCTCGGGCTGAGCACCGCGCGCCAGGCTGCCGCGGGGGTGATCACGGCGTTCATCCCCGTGCTGCTGGGCGGCCTGGTGTCCACGCGGTTCGACCTGGTCCTGGCCGCCCTGATCGCGTGGATCGTCTGGGCCGTGGTGACCGACCGCATGACAGCGGCCTGGCTGCTGCTCGGCGCCGCTGTGCTTGTGAAGCTGGTGCCTCTCGCGTTCATCCCCGTGCTGGTGCTGGTGCACGCCCGCAGGCACGGTGGGCGCGACGTCCTGCGGGGCGGGCTCTCGGGTCTGGCGCTCGTGGCCATCGTCATCGTTCCTCTTGCCGCCATGGCGCCGTCGGGACTGTGGGACAGCGTGGCCTACCACCTGGACCGCCCCCTGCAGCTCGAGTCCACGGGGTCCGCCTACCTGATGGGCATGCGGCTGCTGGCCGGGATCCCCCTCGCCGTGGACACCTCCTTCGGTTCGCAGGGCCTGCAGGGGGAGGCCCCCGACCTCATGGCCCTGCTCTCGAGCATCCTGCTCGTGGTGCTGGTGCTCGCCATCGCACTCACCGTGCAGCGGCTGCTGGTGACGCAGCCCCCCTCGGCCGATTCCGCGATCTTCGTGGCCGGCATCGCGGCCACCGCCGTGGCCCTGCTCGTTGCCGGCAAGGTGCTCTCCCCGCAGTTCCTTGCCTGGATCATCCCGGCGGCCGTGCTGGTGGGCGGGCGCTACGGATGGGGCGCCACCATCACCTCGGCGCTGGCGCTGCTGCTCACCCAGGCGTACTTCCCGCGGGCGTACTGGGACCTGGTGGCGCTGCAGCAACCCGAGATGGGGCTGCTGGTGCTGCGCGATGCCGTGCTGATCGCACTGCTGGCCCTCGCGTGGCCACGGCCCGGGATGGAAGAGCGGTTGCCGGATGACCCGCCTCGGCAGGGGGCGACCGCGCCGCCGGGAATGCCGCATCGATGACCACCGTGCGAACCACGACACTGGCCGCCCTGGCGATCATCGGCAGCGGCACGCCGGCCGCGTTGACGGGCGCTCCGGTGAACCCCGTCACCACGCCGGTGCAGGTGACGGTGCCCGTGCCGGTGGCATACGGCGTGGGCGCGCGCATCGTGCGGGTATCCGATGGCCGGACGGTGGCCACGCTCGGTCCCGCGACCGGGGCCGCCATCCCGGTGGTGCTGCCGTGGGCGGGAGGACGCGGCCCGGGAGGCATCGGACCCACGGTGCCCGACGGCATCTACCGGGTGGAGGGCGTAGCCCCCGACGGCCTGACCCCCCTCCCCGCCGATCCACCCGTGATCGAGGTGGACACCACGCCCCCGGCGCCTGCGGTCCGGCCGCCCGCGCCGGCGATTCCCGCCAGCACGCGCCGATCGCTGCCGTTGCGGCCGGCAGGGGCGGCGGAGGTGCGGGCCGTGGTCCGGCGACCGGGGCGGGATGCCGTGCTGGTCGCCGGCGCATGGCAGGCCGCGGGCACGGAGATCGCGCTCCCCGCCGCGTTGTGGTCGAAGGGCATCGTGGGCACCGTCGAGGTGACGGTCGAAGGCCGCGATGACGCGGGCAACACGGGCACCGGCGCGCCGGTCGTGTGGGCCGTGCAGCCGCGGGGGTCGGGCACCCGGGTGGTGCGCCGGATCCGCACCGGCCGCCCGCTCGTGGCGATCACCGTGGACGACGGCTACGGGCCGCGCGAGGCCGCGCGCATGATCGCCGCCGCGCGCGACGCGGACGTGACCATCACCTTCTGCTTCAACGCCATCAACGCGCGCATGTGGAGCGCGTCGCTGCGGTCGGCCATGCGCGCCGCCGTCCGTTCGGGTCACCTCGACACCTGCAGCCATGGGTACGCCCACCGCACCGGCACGGGCACCAGCCGCGCCGCGGGCATCACGGACCTCTCGCGCAACCGGGCGTTCGACCGCACCGTGGGCGTGGCCACCGCGCCCTTCTACCGTCCGCCGTACGGGGCATACGGCAGCGGGCTGCTCTCGGCCGCGGCGGCCACCGGATACCGCTACACGGTGCTGTGGGATGTCGACACGAATGACTGGCGCGGGCCGAGCGCATCGGCCATCACGCAGCGGGCCGTGGGCGGAGCCCGGAAGGGGTCGATCATCCTCATGCACACCAAGCCGAACTCCGCAGCCGCGATGCCGGCGATCATCCGCGGGCTGAAGGCCAAGGGCCTCCGGCCCGTGGGCCTGGGCGAGCTGTTCTCGGCGGGCCGCCCCGCCTGACCACCCTGCGGCGCCCCGGTGCCCGGCGCGTAATCCGTCCTCAGCCCACGGGCTGGTCGGGGCGGGACTGCGACACGCGTCCCCACAAGGGCGCAAGGCGGGCGAGTTCGTGGGTGGGCGGCACGTCGTCGTCAAGCGGGGAGTGCCCCTCGAGCATCCGGCCCAGCGCCCGGCCCGTCCGGGCCTGCCACGGGGCGTCGTCCCGGGACAGCGCGCGGCCGAGTGCCTGCGGTGGCAGCGGTGCATCCGATGACAGAAGCAGCACGTTGCCCGAGGTGCGGTGCTGAAGGACGGCCGGGTCGGCCATCAGCGCCACCGCACCCCCGGAATCCCGCATGCCGGCAGCCACTGCGCGCGCCAGCTCGAGTGGCTCGACGTCGATGAGGTTCATCGCGTGCAGTCCACCCGGGCGCAGCACGCGCCGGACGTCGCCCATGAACTGCGCGGTGGAGAGCGCATGGGGGGCCATCAGGCCGACGAAGGCGTCCACCACCACGAGGTCGAGGGAGGCGTCGGGCAGGGCCGCAATGGCCGTGCGGCCGTCGCCGACCTCCACCTGCAGGCGGGGGACCTCGTCGAGCATGAGGTGGTCACGGGATGCCTGAACCACCCCGCCGTCGCGTTCCACCACCCGTACGCGCGCGCGACGACGGGTTGCGGTGAGGTACCGGGCCAGCGTGCAGGGGCCGCCCCCCACCTGCAGGGCGTCCAGGGAGTCACCCTGCGGGAACACCACGTCGATCACCCCCACCAGATGGCGCAGGTACTCGAACGCGATGCGCGTGGGATCGGCCAGGTCCACGTGCGAGGCCTCCACGCCATCCATGAGCAGCAGGCGTCCCCCGGCGTGCGCCGGGTCGCGGTCGGGCCGGATCTCCAGCGTCACGTAGTCCGCGGCGATCGGGTATGCGGGCGCGGGGGGGATCAGCGGAGCAGGAGCCCCCCGTCCACCACCACCTGGCTGCCGGTCATGTACCCCGACATCGGGACGGCCAGGAACACCACGGCGCGTGCGATGTCATCGGGGTCACCCATCCGCTGCAGCGGAACGCGCCCGGCGAAGGCCGCCACGGCCTCATCGGTGCCCGCGCCCATCTGCCGCACGCCCTCGGTCAGCACGCCCCCGGGCGCGACGGCGTTCACGCGGATGCCATGCGGCGCGAGCTCGAGGGCGACGTTCTTGGTGAAGCCCCACATGCCGTGCTTGGAGGCGTCGTAGTGCGCCAGGCCCACCATCGACGGATGCAGTGCATCCACCGACGTGACGTTGACGATGCTGCCCCCGCGCCCCTGCTCCACCATGGCGAGGGCGGCTTCGCGCGTGCAGAGGAATGCACCACGCAGGTTGACCGAGAGCACGCGATCGAAGTCGGCGGTGGCCATCTCCAGCACCGGGCGCATGGGGAAGATCCCCGCGTTGTTCACCAGCACGTCCAGCCCGCCCATCTGATCGCCGCAGGCCCGCACCAGGGTCTTCACGTCGGCCTCGTCGGCCACATCGGCAGGCGCGGCCTCGGCCGTGCCGCCGGCGGCGCGTATGGCCTCGGTCACCTCAAGCGCCGCATCGGCATCGAGGTCGGCCACCGCCACCGCGGCGCCGGCCTCGGCCAGCCGCATGGCGATGGCCCGTCCGATGCCCCGCCCGGCCCCGGTGACCAGGGCCACCCGGCCGTCCAGCCTCATCAGGTTCGCGATGGATTCGTTCCCGGTCATGCCGTAGTGGTACCAAACGACGACGCCCCGGCGGATGGCCGGGGCGTCGCATGGAACAACCTCGGCGCCGCAGGGCGCCGGAACCCGTCAGACGTTGATGGAGTCGCGGTTGCCCGAGATCTCCGTGATGAGCTCGCCCATCACGTCCTTGGCGTCACCGAACACCATGAGGGTCTTCTCGTTGAAGAAGAGCTCGTTCTCGACGCCGGCAAAGCCCGGACGCATGGAGCGCTTGACCACCATCACTGTGGCCGCCTTGTCCACGTCGAGGATCGGCATTCCGTAGATGGGGCTGCTCTGGTCGTGGCGCGCGGCCGGGTTGACCACGTCGTTCGCGCCCAGCACCAGCACCACGTCGGCCTGCGGGAACTCGGGGTTGATCTCCTCCATGTCGATCAACTGCTCGTACGGCACGTTCGCCTCGGCCAGCAGCACGTTCATGTGCCCGGGCATTCGACCGGCCACCGGGTGGATGGCGTACTTGACCTCCACGCCCTCCTTGTCCAGCGCGTCGGCCAGCTCGCGCACCTTGTGCTGCGCCTGGGCGACGGCCATGCCGTAGCCCGGCACGATCACCACGAGACGGGCCATCTTCAGCAGGTCGCCGGCCTCGTCGAACGACGCCGACCGGATGGACCCGACCTCCTGATCGCCCGCCGCCTGTTCGGCGGAACCGAACGCCCCGAACAACACGTTGCGGAACGATCGGTTCATGGCGCGGCACATGATGATCGAGAGGATCAGGCCCGACATGCCGTCGAGGGCACCCGCCACGATGAGCAGGTTGTTCGACAGCACGAATCCGAGCAGTGCCGCCGCGATGCCGGCGTAGGAGTTGAGCAGCGCGATGACCGTCGGCATGTCAGCGCCGCCGATCGGGATGATCAGCAGGATGCCGAACGCCAGGCCCGCGACGATGATCACGGGGATGGCCCACATCTGCGTGGGGTCGATGACCAGTGCGATCACACCGGCCACTGCCACCGCCAACACGGCGAAGTTGAGTGTCTTCTGCAGCGGGAAGGTGATGGGTCGCTGCGCGAGCCACTTGACCTCCTGCAGCTTCCCGGCCGCCATCAGCGAACCGGTGAAGACCAGAGACCCCAGCACGATCTCGATGCCCAGCACGGCCATGACGAACCAGCCGATGTCGGGCTGATTCTCGTAGAACTTGGCAATACCCACGAGGCCCGCGGCGAGGGCGCCGAAGGCATGCGACAGCGCGATGCGCTGCGGCATGGCGGTCATCGGCACCAGCAGGCCCAGCGGCACGCCGATGGCGGCACCGATGAGCATCGCGATGGCGATGTAGATGTAGCCGGTGGTGGTGATGACCGGCAGGAGCAGCGTGCCGATGATGGCCAGCACGAAGCCGATCTCGCCGGCGAAGATGCCCTTGCGCGCCGTCTTGGCGTCGCTCATCCACTTCAGCGAGAGCACGAAGCCCACTGCGCCCACCAGGTACAGCAGGCTGATGATGACGTAGCGGACCGTGTCGGTGTCGGGATCGACGAAGAACGACGAGGCCATGGGGAGGAACGTGCTCATGCGCCCGCCTCCGCCTCGGCCGGCTCAGGCTTCTTCTTCTCCCGCGGCTTGAACATCTTCAGCATCTTGTCGGTGATGAGGAAGCCGCCCACCACGTTGATCATCGACGCGATCACGGCGATGAAGCCGAGGATGGTGGAGTACGTGGAGTATTGACCGCCCAGCACCACGATGGAGCCCACCAGGGAGATCGCCGAGAGGGCGTTGGTGAGCGCCATGAGCGGCGTGTGCAGCAGGCGCGGGACGCGCCGGATGGTCTCGAAGCCCAGGAAGCCCGCGAGGGCGAACACGAAGAGCCCCGTCATGATGAATTCGGTGCTGACGTTCACTTGGCGGCCTCCTCAGCAGCCGGGGCGTCGTCCGCCACGGGCTCGGGCTCCGGGACCGGGGGCTCCGGCTCCGGCAGCTTCTCGAGGCCCAGGGCCTCGCGCACGCGGTTGTTTGCCACGTCGCCGCCCTTCGCGACCACGCTCTCCTTGATGACGTCATCGTCGACGTCGGTGTCGAGCCTGCCGTCGACCACCATGAGGCCGAGGAAGTTCGCCACGTTCTTGCCGAACAACTGGCTGGAGTGCACGGGGATCGTGCCGGGCAGGTTCACCACGCCCATCACGCTCACGCCGTCCATGTCCACCGTCTCCCCGGCCACCGTGGGCTCGCAGTTGCCACCCTGCTCGGCCGCCAGGTCCACGATCACCGACCCGGGCGCCATGCCCTTCACCATCTCGGTGGTGACGATGACCGGGGCGGTGCTGCCCTGCACCTGCGCGGTGGTGATGACCACGTCGCTCGCGGCGACCGTCTTGGCCATGAGCTCCTGCTGCTTTCGGATGGTGTCCTCCGACAGCTGCTTCGCATACCCGCCGGAACCCTCCTCCTGCCCGGTCTCGAGCGGCAGTTCCACGAACCGGGCACCGAGCGACTCGACCTCCTCGCGCGCGGCGGGGCGGACGTCGTAGGCCTCCACCAGCGCACCCAGGCGGCGCGCCGTGGCGATGGCCGCGAGGCCCGCCACGCCGGCCCCGATGATGAACACCTTGGCCGGGGCGATCGTGCCTGCGGCGGTGGTGAGCAGCGGGAACATCTTCGGCAGGTTGTCCGCGGCCAGCAGCACAGCCTTGTAGCCGGCCACCGCGGCCTGCGAGGACAGGATGTCCATGGACTGCGCGCGGGTGGTGCGCGGCACCAGCTCAAGCGCGAACAGCGTGGCCCCGGTCCCCGCGACGGCCTTCACGAGCTCCGGGCGCGCGAACGGGGCAACCGAGCCCACCACCACCTGGCCCGCGCGCAGGCGGGACAGGTCCCCGCTGGCGGGGTCGGCGTCCATCACGTTCACCTGCACCAGCACGTCCGCGGCGAAGACCTCGTCGCGGCTGCCAGTGCGCGCGCCGCGATCGGTGAATGCGGCATCCGGGTACCCGGCCAGGTCACCGGCCCCGGATTCGATCACTACGTCGAAGCCCGCCTTGGTCAGTTGGGGCAGTGCCGTGGGGGAGAGCGCCACGCGCGTTTCTCCGGCGCGGTTCTCCCGGGGCACCCCAACCACCATGCGCGGCGTGTCGGTTGTCGCCATCTCGCTCTTCCGGTCGGTCCCGTACCCCGAACGCGCTAGGCGCGCGTCGCCGGGTGAGGCGTTGTCGAGGTGATTGTCGGGCGGTGGATCATGTGACGCGTCACGCAGTTCCCGGGGCAGCGCTCGTCGCGCATCCTGACCCGGGAGGATGGGGATTGGTACATGACCGGCACGGCGAGGTCAACGGGTGCGCCCCCGCCCGGCGGAACACAACGCACTGCGGAGAGGCCGAAGTGCCTATCCGCGGTCCTCCCGCACCGCGCGCGCGGCGGCGTCCAGGTCCTCATGCCCCACCAGGCCGCTGATGAGCAGGCGCCCGTCCAGCACCATGCCGGGTACCCCGGAGATGCCCGCGGCGCGCGCCCACCTCGTGGAATCGTCCACCGCCGCCGTCCACTCCCCGGCATCCACGGAGGCCATGCCGGCATCGGCATCCAGGCCCACGGCACGGGCGGCCGCGGCCAGCACCTCTGGCCGCGTGATGTCGCGCCCATCGCGCCAGCAGGCATCCATGATGGCGCCATGGAGCGCGTGATGCGCACCGCCGCCCTGGGCGCGCGCCCACTCGGTCAGCTCCAGCGCGCGCCGGGTACGGGGAACCACCTCGGCGTGCGGCCGGTACGGCAGGCCGACCTGCTCGGCCAGTTCCCGGACGGGTGCGTCGAACCCGGGGCCACCATGAAGGGCCTCCAGCGTGGCGCGCCGCAGGCCATCATCCGGATACTCGGGATGCAGGTCGAAGGGGAACCACTCCACCTCCGCGCCATGGCGCTCCTGCAGGTAGGCCACCCGCTCGCGCGCGACATGGCAGAAGGGGCAGCAGTAGTCGGCCCACACCTGCACCTGCAGGACAGGGCCCGCCTCCGCGGCGGGCCCGCTCACCGACCGGCGGCGTCCAGGCGCGCGAACTCGTCGTCGCTGATCACGAGATCCACGGCGCCCATGATCTCCCGCACCTGGTCCGGGCTGGTGGCGCTTGCGATGGGGCTCACCACGCCGGGGTACCGCATCAGCCAGGCAAGCGCCACCTGGGCAGGGGTGGCGCCGTGGGCAGCTGCGACGTCGTCGAGCACCGCCAGCATTCCCCACCCGCGGTCGTTCAGGTATGCCTGTGAGATACCCGCCGCGCGCGGGGTGGCCGGCAGGTCCCGCCCCGGTCGGTACTTGCCCGTGAGGAACCCGCGGGCCAAGGTGAAGTACGGCGCGACGCCGATG
Organism: uncultured Bifidobacterium sp.; assembly: GCA_964584485.1. Taxonomy (GTDB): domain Bacteria; phylum Actinomycetota; class Thermoleophilia; order Miltoncostaeales; family Miltoncostaeaceae; genus SYFI01. The sequence goes on along the minus strand of CAZPAT010000020.1, from coordinate 5,823 downwards.
TGCTCCTCCACGCAGATCCGCTCGCCGTCGCCCTGGTACTCCGCGCGCTCGAGCAGGTTGAAGTGCGGCTGGAAGCCCTGGAAACGGGCCAGGCCATGCTGCTCGGACACCGCGAGGGCCTCGGCGAGGCGCCCGGGGGTGTAGTTGGACGCCGCCAGGTAGGTGACCAGGCCCTCCTGCATGAGGGCATCGAGGTTGCGCAGGGCCTCCTCGAGCGGGATGGACTCATCATCCTTGTGCGCGTAGTAGAGATCGATGGAATCCACGCCCAGGCGGGCCAGCGAGCCCTCGATGCCCGCGCGCACGTTCTCGCGGTCCAGGCCTGCGCGCATGTGGGGATCACCCGGGTACCCCACCTTCGTGGCGATCACCAGGTCGTCTGGCCGGCCGCGCGCGGCCAGCCAGCGGCCGATGATGGCCTCGGACTCACCTCCCGAGTTGCCCGGCACCCAGGTGGAGTACACGGTGGCCGTGTCGAGGAAGTTCCCGCCGGCCTCGACGTATGCGTCGAGCACGGCAAAGGAGGTCTCCTCGTCGCAGGTCCACCCGAACACGTTCGTGCCCAGGCACAGCGGGGAGACCATGAGGTCGGTTGATCCGAATCGGCGTCGTTCAGGCATGCCGGCAACCTACCGTGTCGGCGGGGTTCGTGACGAAACGGACATGCGCCCGGAGCCGTCACGGGCCGACCGTTGGGCGGCATGCCGGTGCGTGCATGGGCGACCATACGGACCATGGAAAACCGCACCGGACACGATGAGCACGCGGTCGTGGTGGCGCTGACGGCGGACCACCTGCGCGCGATCGAGGCGGCGCTGGACCTCGCGCGGGCCGTGGAGCACGGGGAGATCCCGGTCCACGACCCGGACGAGATCGGCCAGGCCTCGGTGGCCGCCGAGGGCCTGTCGGAGATCGCCCGCCTCACGGCGAACGCGTAGGCGACGGGGCCCGGTTGCCCGGGCCCCCGCCCCCGCTACTTCGAGGTCCACCCCTCACGCGAGTGGCTGCCGTCGCAGAACGGCTTGTTCGCGCTCAGGCCGCACCGGCACAGCGCGATGGTGGGGTTGAGGTCCGTGAACGGCTGGCCATCCTCGCCGGTGAGCGTGAACTCGCCGCTCACCAGGATCGGGCCGTCTTCCTTCAGGCTGATGTCGGCACCGTCCGCCATGGGGGTCTCCTTCGTCGTGGTCGTCTGCGCGCATGAACCTACGCCGTTGGGGTGCGCCCACGCACCGGGTACCGGCTAGCGTCGCCGCCATGGATCCCGCCCACGCCACGGCCCCACCGCCCGCGGGATCCACCCGCGCCCACGTGTGGGCCCTGGTCGTCACCGGTATCGGGCTGTTCATGGTGGTGCTCGACAACCTCGTGGTGACCACCGCGCTGCCGGTGATCCGCGTGGACCTGGGCGCCTCGGTGGAGACCCTCGGGTGGGTGGTGAACGCCTACACCCTGGCGTTCTCCGTGCTGCTCCTGACGGGCGCGGCACTCGGTGACCGCCTGGGCCGGCGCCGGGTGTTCGCGGCCGGCCTCGTCATCTTCTCCCTCGCCTCGGTGGGGTGCGCCCTCGCGCCGGACATCGGGTGGCTCATCTTCTTCCGTGCCCTCCAGGGCCTGGGGGCCGCCCCGGTGCTGCCGCTCTCGCTCACGCTGCTGGCCGACGCCTTCCCGCCCGGCAAGCGGGGCCTGGCCATCGGCATCTGGTCCGGCATCAGCGGCCTGGCCGTCGCTGCCGGGCCCGTGATCGGCGGCGCCATCGTCGACGGCATCTCGTGGCACTGGATCTTCTGGGTCAACGTGCCCATCGGGCTGGTGGGCGGTGCCATCGCCATGTGGAAGCTCCGGGAGTCGTTCGGCCCCAACACTGGCCTGGACATCCCGGGCATCCTGCTGGCGGGCATCGGCGTGTTCGGCATCGTGTACGGCATCGTCCGCGGCAACGAGGCCGGCTGGGGCTCGCCGGAGATCCTGGGCACGCTCATCGGCGGGGTGGTGTTCGTGGTCGCGTTCCTGTGGTGGGAGTCGCGCGCGGCGCACCCCATGCTGCCGCTCGCGTTCTTCCGCAATCGCGGCCTCAACGTGGCGAACGCGGCATCGGTGTGCCTGTACTTCGGCCTGTTCGGCGCCGTCTTCTTCCTCGCCCAGTTCCTGCAGACAGTGCAGGGCGACAGCCCGCTGGTGGCCGGCCTGAAGGTGCTGCCCTGGACGATCATGCCGATGTTCATCGCCCCGGTGGCGGGCCTGCTCAGCGACCGCGTGGGGGCGCGGCCATTCATGGCGGCGGGCCTCGCGATCATGGCCGGCGGCTTCCTGTGGATGGGCCTCACCATCACCCCCGGCATCTCCTACGCCGGGCTGGTGGGCGGGTTCCTGCTCGCGGGCTTCGGCATGGCGATGGTGTTCGCGCCGGTGTCCAACCTGCTCGTGCAGTCGGTGGATGAGGTGCAGATCGGCAAGGCCTCCGGCACCAACAACACGGTGCGCGAGGTGGGCGGCGCCCTCGGCATCGCGGTGATGACCGCCATCTTCACCGCCACCGGCTCGTACGCATCGGGACAGGCCTACGTGGACGGCCTCAACCCGGCGGTGCTCGTGGCCGCCGGGGTGCTGCTGCTCGGCGCGATCATCTCGCTGGGTGCCCCACGTCTCCGCGGGTCACGACCGCCCGGGGCAGGGGCCCACTAGGACCGCCGGGACGGCGCCCCGTAGGCAAGCGCGGCGGGCACGAGCGCACCGAGTACATCCCCGCCACGGGTGGGATCCGCTGGGTCCACGGACAGGGGACCGTGGTCGGCTGCCGCGCGGCATGCGGCGGGCACCGCGAGCCACGTGGCGAAGGGGGACCGCGTGGACTGCACGAGGTAGGTGCCGCCCACGAGATCACCGGCCGAGATCCACCAGGTGGGATACGTGCCGAACGGCTCGGATGGCGCACCGAACGGCACGGACATGGACCGGATGACGCTGACCGCGTCGGCCAGCGCCTCGTCCGCGTCCGCGGCCGCGGGCAGGTGGTCCAGGAAGTAGCGGCCGCGCACGAAGCGCGAGGCGGGGTCGACGTCGCCGGGAAGGGGCAGGTCGCCGCCGAAGCCGTCGTACCGACTCAGGTTCGCCAGCTGCTCGTCCAGGGGTGGTTCGTTCGTCACTACGCGCGCGGCGTCGCCCCGGTGGATCACCGGGCCATCGGCGAGCAGTTCAATCACCGCCGCATCGCCGCTCCGGTCCTCCAGCGCCAGGTGCAGGGGCAGGGACTGGCCGCGGGCCGGCACATCGACGATCCGCACGCGGGCACACGCGTCGAGAGCCTCATCCACGGTGGCGCAGGTGTCCAGCACCCACTGCGCCCACATGGTGTTGCCGAGGGCGGGTCGCGCATCATCCGGCGGCAGGGTGGTATCGGCGAGATACAGGAGGTGCGCCGCCAGCCCGGCGTCGTTCATCCCCTCGCTCGTCAGGAGATCCCACCCGCTCACCACCACCGATGCGTGCCGGGACGTCCATTGCACCCCATCGCCATCCGGGGTGCCACGGCGCTCGAGGCCGGCCGGGAGCGCCCAGAGGCGGGGCTCGTCACTCACCGCCCAGTCGAGGGTGCGGCAGAAGACGGAAATGCCACCGGGACGATGGAGCGTGATACGCGAGCACATGATTTATCCCCTTGCGATCCGGATTACGTACCCGGCACCGTGGAGTGGGCGGCGGCGTCCTCGGCCTGCCAGCGCTTGATGGACTTCCTCAGGTGCCAGTACTGCCACATGCCCCACACGATCTGCGTGCCCAGCGCCACTCCCGTCCACACGAGGACACCCGCCGTGGCGTAGTGGGCCTCCATGCCGCCCGCCACCAGCACGCCGATGGCCAGGCCCTGCACGCCCCCGATGCCGCCCGGCAGCGGGATCAGTGATCCCACCTGCCCGATGAAGTAGGCCATGAGCATCACGGGGAGGGCGATCGGCTCGGTCACCGACGAGATGCCGAGGTAGAAGGCCACGAAGTCAAAGCCCGGGTTGGCCAGCATGCCGCCGACCGCCGTCGGTCGACGGATGATGCGCAGCGCGTCGTAGGCCCCGGGGGGCAGGCGGTCACCCACCTCGCGCAGCATCGTGCGCGTCCTGGCGAAGCGGCCGGTGAACGGAGAACGCGATCCCTCCTCGGGCGGCACGAAATCGCGGCCCCTCCGCGCGAACAGGAGGATGACGACCACCACGGCGGCGGCGATCGCCGCGGGGATCCAGGTGAGGGCCGGATGCAGGTCGCCGGCCACCAGCCCTGCACCGATCAGCACCCCCAGCACCATGATCATCACGGTCATCACGGTGTTCGACAACACGAGGAATGCCGTGGTGGTGCGCGATATCTGGGCCGCCGAGAAACCGGCGCGCGCCAGCGCCCAGAACTGCACGGCGAACCCCGTGGCGCCGCCCCCGGGCAGCGTGTCGCCGAGGGCGAGGCGCGAGGTGGTCAGCTGCATGCTCTCGCGCAGCGACAGGGGACGCGCGGGCGTGTCCGCGCCCTGCATGGACATCCGCGCGGCGGCGCCGTACACCGCCCAGAAGAGCACCACGTAGCCGGCGATCGAGAGCACCTCGAACGGGATCGCCAACAGCACGTCGAAGGGATCGCCCTCCTTCACGTCCTGCCAGATGCGCGGCACCAGCTTGAGGATGCCGAGGATGATCAGCAGGAAGATCGCGTAGGTGAGCACCCGCCCCAGCAGGTGCTTCAGCGCCGACCGGTCCATGTGACGCCACGCGCCGGGGTCGACGCGCAGCCCACGGATGCGCGGGGGGATGAACCTCGTCAGCGCCGACACGACCGTGACGCTACTCCCGCGCATCACCGCGATCTGCGAGGATCGGCGGGATGTCGGGGCACGGCACGCCATGAGGTGGTTCCCGCGGAGCCCGGCCCGGAGGCGCCGGGTGCGCCCCACCCGACCCCTGCTGCTGGCGTTCCTCGGGGTCATCGCGCTGGGCACGATCCTGCTGATGCTGCCGGTGAGCAGCGCCGCCCCGGGCTCCGCGCCATTCAGCGATGCGGTGTTCACGGCGTCGAGCGCCGTGACGGTCACCGGCCTCACCGTGGTGGATACCGCCACCTACTGGAGCGGGTTCGGCGAGGCCGTGCTGCTCGGCCTCATCCAGATCGGCGGCCTGGGCATCATGACCTTCACGGCGCTGCTGGTGATGATCATCGGCGGGCGCCTGGGCATGAGGCGGCGGCAGGCGGCGCAGGCCGAGCAGGGCGTGCTCGACCCCGGCGAGATCAAGCGCGTGGTGATCGGCGTGGCCATCCTGTCGATCACCGTCGAGGTGATCCTGGCGATCGTCCTCTACGGGCGCTTCCTCGCCATGGGCGAGGACGCCGGCGTGGCTGCCTGGAACGCCGTCTTCCAAGCCGTGAGCTCGTTCAACGGCGCGGGCCTCACGCTCTTCCCCGACAGCCTGGCCTCGTTCAGCGGGGACATCGTCCTGCTGTCGACCGTGGCGATCGGCGTGATCGCCGGGGGGCTCGGCGTGCCCGTGTGGGCCGACCTCACGCGCCGCCGCCGGCTGCGCACCGGGCGCCGCCGGTGGTCGTTCCACACGCGCCTCACGCTGCTCGGCACCGCCATCCTCCTGGTACTGGGCTTCGCCGTCATCACCGCGTTCGAGTGGAGCAACCCGGCCACCCTCGGGAACCTCCCGGTGGGCGAGCGGTTCCTGAACGGGGCGTTCGAGGCGGTCACCCCGCGCTCCGCGGGATTCTCCACGGTGGACTACTCGGGCATGCGCGACGAGACGCTGTTCTTCACCGACTTCCTCATGCTCATCGGCGGCGGCA
>CAZPAT010000019.1:0-14731 GCA_964584485.1 uncultured Bifidobacterium sp. | reverse complement strand
AGGGGTCCAGCCACTCCAGCACGATCGCCTTGCGGCCCCCCTCGGCCCCGGGCGCGGGGCTCATCCTGCCGCGGAACACCACCGGCTTCCCGCGGGGGCTCGCCTGCGTGCTGGATGCCATCAGCGTGACGGTGGCCTTCAGGCGCACTGCCACCCCGGGGCCGGTGGGAACGGGGACCAGCCGGGATCCATCGGGCACGCCCACATCGATGGGGCCGGTGCGCACCGGGATCACCTGCATGCGGAACGATCCGTCGGGCCCGGTGACCCCCGCGCCCAGGTCGCGGCCGCCCTGGCGGGCGATCAGCACGTACCCCGACAGCGCCTGGCCCCTGCGGTTCAGGAGGCGTCCGGTCACGGTGACGGCCCGGCCGGCCGCCAGGGTGACCACGTTGTAGTCGCGTCCCTCCACGCGCTGGGGCGTGCCGCGCAGGATCCCGAGCGTCAGGGTGCCCTCGCGCGCCTCGCCCGCCATCTGCTGCGCGGGCGTGGCGATGATGGGCGCTGCGGGGGAGTTCCCCGGCGCCGCCGGCGGCCGGGCGGGGGAGTCGGGTTGCGGCAGGGGCGGCACCTCGATCTCCATGGCGCGCGCATTGCCCGCCGCGTCGGTGAGCTGCACGCGCATCCGCGCGTCGGGATCAGGAATCAGATCGGGGTCGATGGTGGTGATGCCGCTGCCATCCGATGCCGGGTACTGGGCCACGGTGCGCCAGGTCCACCCATCCAGCCACTGCAGCCGCACCCGCTCCACCCCCGACCGGGCATCCTCGCCCGACCAGGTCATCTTCACCCTGCCGTCGGAGGTCACTCGCAGGGCGGCGCGCACCACGTCGGGGGGAGTGAGATCCGTGCGCACCAGGCCCATCCGGGTGGTCACCAGCGTCTGGGCGAATGGGCCGCCGTTGCGCAGGCGCAGGCGCACCACGTGCACGCCATCGGTCAGGCCGTCGAGCGGTATCTCCATGGCCTCGCGGCCGGGGGCCACCGCCTGCTGGGCCACGGGCATCCACTCGCCGCGGATGCTGCCGTCCCCCGCGGTGTTGATCTCCACCTCGAAGTCGCCGAGGCCGATCATCTGGTCGAGGTTGTCACTGAGGATCACGTCCAGTGGCAGTACGGACGTCCAGCGCGAGGGGATGGGCTGCAGGTCGATGCGCGGGGGCCGGGTGTCCACCACGATGTGCTCGGGCGCGAGTTGCTCCACCACGTTGCCGGCCTGGTCGCGTGCGGTCACCTTCCATGCGTGCAGGCCGTCGGCAAGGCCCCCGCCCACCGCCCGCGATATCCGTTGCCCGGAGGCGGCCGCTCCTGCGCTCGCGACGGTCACCCAGGCGCCCGCCGGCGTGCCGAACTGGAACGTATTGACCTGCGCCGTCACGTTCGACAGTCCGCTGGTGGCGTCGGTGGCCGAGAAGGCGATGGTGCCCCGCGTGGACTCCGGCGCATACGCCACCTCGGGCTCCGCGATGTCGGGCTCGGTGCGATCCACGCGGATGGTGGCCTCCGACGCCGCCCCCGGCGTGCCGTCGCCGTCCACCTCCACGCGCACCTGGTGGGCGCCATCGCCAATGCCCGCGAGGGGCACGTCCACCCCGTGCTGGCCCTGGCCGGGCGCACCCGCCCAGCGGGTCTCCCCGGCCACCTTCACGCGCTGGCCGGTGATGCCGTCACTTCCGAAGTTGTCGGCGGCCTGCCACGCGATGCCGGCCGACTGCTGCGACTGGTTGATCCAGCCCGCGGGCGCGCTCACCACCTGTGCGGACGGCGGCGCGACGTCACGGATGACGGCGCCGGTACCACCGATCCACCACACCCGCGCGTGCTGCTGGCGCCGCTCGCCCTGGACCAACTGCAGCTGCACGTCGCACGTGCCGCCCGGCATCCCCAGTCCGTAGCCGCGTCCGCCCGCGGGGGACTGCGGCATTCCCACATCGCCCTCGGCCCACACCGGGTGGCCGTTGGCCAGCACCTGCAGCCCTGCGTGGGACGGCGCGGCGTAGCGCAGGGCGCTCCACTGCACCGACGCGATCTCGCTGCCGGGCACCGGGCACCCCCAGCCCATCGTGAACTGGGGGCCGGTGGGTGCGGCCGTGGTGGCCGGGGCGTTCAGTTGCAGCACCGATGGATTCGGTTGGCTGGCCGAGAGCATCGAGCCGGTGGTGAAGGCACCGGAACCCTGCGGGTACAGGTTGCCGTCGGTTCCGACGGCCGCCGGTGCGGCAACGGCCGATGCCAGTGCGATCAGCGCGAGGGCCGGGGGGATACGCCTGCGGGGGTGGGGGGTCATGGTCCGAACTCCAACTGGGGTTGCGCCGCCGGCGTGGCGGCGGGGGCAGGATCGGTGGCCGGGGTGGATGCCGGGGCAGCGGGCGATGCGGCCGCCTGCGCGCGGGTCCTGCGCGCACGCTCGGCGCGCTGCCGTTCCTCGGCACGTTCCCGTCGGGCCCGCCTCTCTGCGGCTGCGCGCCGCCTCTGCGCCTCGCGCACCCGGATGCGGTCGAGTTCGGCGAGCGCGTCCGCGCTGGCGGCGTCCAGCGGCGGGGCGGACGTGGTGGCCGCGGTACCGGTGGGGGTCCCGGGGGTGGTTGCCCCGGTGGTCACCACGCGGGCCTGCGCAGGCGGCGTGCTGCTGCGGTCGCCCGTGACCGAGTTGGCCACCACGGGCACACCCGCCACCCCGGCCACGGTGACGGCCAGGGCCCCTGCGCCCACGCGGGCGCTCAGCAGGGAGGGGATGTCCAGCATCGTCTGCCATGCCTGGCCCACGGCGACGGTGAGGCGCATGGTGCCGCGCTCCACCATGTCCACGGCGGGGCTGGTATCCGGCACGGCCAGCCCGGCAGCCGCGGTTCCCACCAGGGCCACCGGCACGAGGGTCGTGATCCCCGCATTGGTCTGGCGGCGCGCGCGCAGGGTGGCGCGGCACGCCCCGCAATGCCGCACGTGCCGCGATACCGCGCGGCGGTCGCGGGCGTCGGCCTCGTCATCGGCCACGCGCTCCAGGGCGTCGCGCAGTCCCTCGCACCTCTCGCCGCTGGCCAGGTCCAGATGCCACGCGTGCAGGCGCTTGCGCGCGCGGACGATCGAGCGCTCCACCTTGCGGTCGGTGTAGCCCGTCAGCGAGCCGATCTCGGCGCGGCTGACCCCGGCGGTGCGGAGGAGCAGGCATACCCGCTCGGCCTCGTTCAGCGAGGTCATGGCGTCCTGCAGTGTGCGGTACCGCTCGCGCCACTCGGCCACCGCAGAGGGCTCGCGTGCCGCGGCGCCGCTGGTGTCCACCGCGTCCACGATCTCGTCGCCGGCGGGCGCCTCGCGGCCCCGGCGCCGCGCGAGCGTGATGGCCTCGTTGCGGATGACCACGTGCAGCCACGCGATGAAGTCGTCAAGGGGCCCGATGGGCCCCTTGGTCAGCGCCACCTCCATGCCGCGCTGGTAGGCGTCCTCGGCGTCCTCCAGCGATGGCGCGAAGCGCGCGGCATACCGGAGCAGTCCCGGGGCCCCAGCCATCGCGGCCAGGCACAGGCGCCGGCGGGCCTCGTGCTCGCCCTCGCCCGCCACGGGGGTGGCCAGGCGTCGCGGGGTGTCGGAGTCGGAGGGGTTCATCTTCCAGGGGGTCAGGGGGCCAGCGATTTTGCAGTCATGGAATGTCCCGTGCAACGGATCGTGCATCCGGAGGTTCCGGCAGCACCTGTTGCATCAACGCCCGGGACGCCCGCGTGCTCCCCCCTCACGACGGTTACGTGCCTGGCACCGGGGTTCCCATGGACGCTCGTAGCGGGAAAAGGGCGCGTAGGCTGGCGCGCATGGACCCCGCACGACCGCACATCCGCCGCGAGACGCGCCGCATCGTGATGGCCGAGGTGGATGTGAGCCAGATCCACTTCACCGCCGTATACCGGTGGATGGACCGCGGCCTCAGCGAGTGGCTGGCCGACGTGGGCTGGCCGTTCACCCGCCTGCTCAGCGAGGGCGTGGGCATCCCGATCGTCGACAGCCGCTGCCGGTTCGACCGGCGCATCCTGCTGGACGACATGATCACGATCGAGACATCAGTGGGGGGCATCGGCACTACGTCGTTCCGCAGTCGCCACCGCTTCCTGCGGGATGATGAGCTCTGCGCCGAGGGAGAGCTGGTGCACGTGTGCATTGAGCGCGCGGGGCGCACCCCTGTGCCGGTGCCCGACTGGATCAGGGGGGCGGCCGCCCCGGATTGAGGCAAGGCCGCGCGCGCTTTGCTGCGCGCGAGTGTTGAGGTGTGACCCGGGCGGGGTGGATGCTGGCGGCATCGCCAATCGCCACCCGGGAGAGACCCATGAGCGCCCTGAAGAAGGTCCCCGTCCACGCCTGGATCGTCCCGGGCTCTCTGGTGGTGGCGGAACGGCCGGGGGGCGGCGGGCGCAGCCATCGCATCACGCGACGGCATGCCGAGCTTGCGTGGTGGCGCGCGCAGGGGGTGACCACGATCGTGTCCACCATGCGCAGCCGGCACTGCGTGACCGAATACGCGCAAGCGGGGTTCGGCGTGCGGTGGCATCCGCTGAAGGACATGGTGCAGGCGCGGGCCGCGATACCGCGCGTGGCCGAGGACGTGGCCACCACCATGGCTCGCGAACCCGACGCGGTGCTGGTGCACTGCGATCGGGTGAGCGAGTGGCTCGCGGCGGTTGACGCCGCCCTGCGGCTGCGGCTGGGGCTGGCCGACGACGTGGCGGCCGCGCTGGAGCAGGCCGAGGCCGACGGCATGCCGGTGGGCGACCTGGCCCGTGACCTGCTGCGCTCCGAGGGCGTGTTGCCACCCGCGGCCTGAGCGTCGGCTCGTGCCGGCGCATGCGTAACGCCTGAGTGCCCCTGCGGACGCAGCCCGCGGGTGTGGTCCGGGCTGCCGCATGTTTCGGGCGACAACGGATGCGTATCCTCACGCCTATGCCGGGCGGAGCGATGTTCACCTGACTGGTCAGGCCTGACGATGGCGTCGCTCCTGCACCGTATGGCGCGCTGGGTCGCGCATCACCCCATCAAGGGGTTGGTGCTGTGGGCAGTGATCGTCGTCGGCCTCACCGTGCTGGTGTCGCTGGTGGGGGCGCGCACCACGAACGACACCAGCCTGCCGGGCACGCAGAGCCAGGACGCCACGAACGTCCTGGCCGCGGATTTCCCCCCCACGCAGAACGGCACGAGCCCGATTGTCTTCAAGGTGGCATCGGGCACGGTGAACAGCGCCGCCAACAAGGACGCCATCACGGCGTCGGTGAGCGCCATCGCCAAGGTTCCGCACGTCACTCAGGCCACAAGCCCGTACGGGAACGCGGCCGGGTACCTGCAGAGTTCCTCGCAGACGATTGCCTACGTGCCGGTGCTGATGAACGTGAGCTCGGCATCCATCACCGAGGAGCAGGCTCAGGCCGTGCTCGACGCGGCCGCGCCCGCGCGGGCGGCCGGGATGCAGGTGGCCGCGGGCGGGACGGTGGGAGCCACGCTGTCCAACCCGAACACCGACCTGAGCACCGTGATCGGCCTCGTCGCCGCCGTGATCATCCTCGCGGTCTCGTTCGGCAGCCTCATCGCGATGTTCATCCCCATCATCAGTGCGGTGGTGGGGCTGATGCTGGGCCTGGCCGTCATCGGCCTGCTGGGTCACCTGGTGTCGGTGCCGAGCATCGCGCCCACGTTGGCCACCATGATCGGTCTCGGAGTGGGCATCGACTACGCCCTGTTCGTGGTGTCACGGCATCGCGAGCAGATGGCGCAGGGCATGGACCCCCGCGAGTCGGTGGCACTGGCAGTGGGAACCGCCGGCACGGCCGTGGTGTTCGCGGGCGGCACGCTCGTTCTGGCGCTGCTGGCACTGGCAGTGGCGGGCATCCCGCTCATCTCGTCTCTCGGATACGGGTCGTCGCTGGCCGTGGTGTCGGCCGTGCTCGCCGCAACCCTGCTGCTCCCCGCCGTGCTCTCCCTGCTGGGGCACAGGCTGAATGCCCTGAGGATCTTCCACCGCCACCGCCCCGTCGCCGCGTCCGCCGCCCCGGGTCAGGCGACGGGCCCCGGGCTATGGGAGCGGTGGGGAAGGACCGTTGCCGCGCATCCCTGGTGGATGCTGCTTGTGGGGCTGTTGATCCTCGTGCCCCTGGCGATACCGGTATCGCTGATGAACCTCGGCCAGGAGGACGTGGGGGTCTCGTCGACCACCACCACGCAGCGCCAGGCCTACGACCTGATGACCGAGGGCTTTGGCATCGGATACAACGGGCCGCTGCTCGTGGCCGTGCAACTCGACCCGCCCGCGCAGGAGGATCCCACCGTCGCGGCGCAGCAGAGCGAAGCCGAGGCCCTGCAGGCGCAGCTGGAGCAGGAGCAGGCGGAGGGCCAGGCGAAGCAGGCGCGGCTCGAGGCCGAGGCAAGGCAGGTGAACGCCGAGGCGGCGGCCGTGCGCGCCACGCGCCGGGAGCTGGACGCCCAGGCCGCGGCGCTCGCGGCATCCCGCCAGAAGCTGGTGGCCCAGGCCCAGGCGCTTCGTCGCGAGGCCCGTGGGGACATCGATGCCCGCGCGGCCGCGCTGGCTGCGAGGGCGCGCACGGCCGCCGCGGCGGCCCGGGCAGCGACGCAGCGCATCCGCACCATCACCGCCCAGCTGGAAGCTGTGCAGGCGGAGATCGCAGCGGTGCGGGCGGAGATCGCATCTGCCGTCGATCCCGCCGTGCTGCAGCGACTGCAGGCGCGCGCGGCGGAACTCGATGCCCGCGTGGCCGCGCTGCTTGCCCAGGCGCAGGTCGCCGAACAGGCGAAGGCGGCCGCCGTTGCCGCCGAGGCCGATTTGCGCGCGCAGGTCGCGGCAGTGCGGGCAGAGCCGCTCACCCCGGACCAGCAGGCCCTTGTAGCGCAGGCGGAGTCGATTGCGGCCCAGGCACGTGCGCTCGCCGCAGAGCGCCGGGTGCTGGTCGGCAAGCGCGAGGCGCTCGTGCGCCGGGAAGCGCGCCTGGTTGCCCAGGTGGCCTCGCTCGAGGCGCAGAAAGCGCAGCTCCTGGCATTGCAGGCCGAGGCCAACCGCCAGCTCGCCGAGGCCAATCAGCTCAAGGCTGAAGTGACCGCGGCACTGACGGCTGCCGGCGGCAACCCCCTGGGCACCGATCCGCGGCTGGTCGCACTGCAGAACGCCCTCACCGCGACGTCCGGCGTGAAGGGCGTCTCGGTGCCGTCGGTGAATGCCAGCGGAACGGCGGCCTACTACAACGCCGTCCCCACCACGGCGCCCGCCGCCGAGCAGACGGTGGCGCTCGTGAAGCGCGTGCGCGACACCGTGGTGCCCGGGGTGGAGAAGGAGACCACGGGGCTCACGGCCTACGTGGGCGGCACCACGGCCGCCAACATCGACCTGGCCGGTGAGATCACGGACACCCTTCCCCTCGTGATCCTGACGGTGGCGCTGCTGAACATGCTGGTGCTGCTGGTGGCGTTCCGGTCAATCCTCATCCCCATCCAGGCCGCTGTGGTGATCACCCTTATCGCGCTGGCGGCCTTCGGACTGCTCACCGTTCTGTTCCAGCTGGGCTTTGGGTTCTCGCTCGTGGGACTCGACCCGGCCAACGTCTGCTGCACGCTCGACGGGCGGCCCACGGACCCGATCGCGTCGTACGTGCCGCTCATGATGTATGCGGCCATCTTCGGCCTTGCCAACGACTACCAGGTCTTCCTGCTCTCCCGGGTCGGCGCCGATGGCGTGAAGGCCGCACCGGATGTCGCTGTGGCCGACGGCGTGCGGTCGGCGGGACGCGTCATCGCCACCGCCGCGCTCATCATGCTGTCGGTGTTCGCGGCCTTCATCATCAACGGCGACCCGGTGATCAAGCAGTTTGGCGTCGGCCTGTCGGCGGGAGTACTGCTTGCGGGCGCTCTCTCGCTCTTCATGGTCCCCGCCATCCTGCGCCTTATCGGTCGGAGGATGCATTGGATGCCCGGCTGGATGGATCGTGTTATCCCTCACGTGGATATCGAGGGCGAGAAGCTGACCGAGGAACGGGGCCCGGGCGAGGGGCGAAGGGCAGGGGAAAAGCATCGGAGGCCGTAAGGATCCCGTGAGGAGTGCGTGTTCATCCGGCACCCTCTTCTTGCCGGGCGTCATCGGGCATCCCTAGCCTGCGGGTCGTCCCGGGGGCCCAGTGCCCGCTGTCCACTGCGCCGGAGAGGCCCCGCTGAAGAACCACAGATCCCTCCTGGAGGCCATCGACCGCATGCGCACGCGAACGCAGACCGTGGTGACCCGTGGCGCACTTGCCGCACTGGCCGTCGGCGTGCTGGCCGGCTGTGGCGGGGTTGCCGCGCAGCCCAGCGCCGTGAAGGGAACGGTGTCCGGGGTCCCGAACTCCTCGCCCCTCGCGGGGATCCAGGATGATCGCGTGTACCAGGTGCCCGCCGCCGACGCGGAGAACCGGGTGCAGACCATGGCCCGCATGGGGTCCCGCATCATCCGCGTGGACACCCGGTGGGACCTCATCGCCACCCGCCGGCCGAAGAACCCGAAGGACCAGAACGACCCGGCGTACGACTGGAGCGCCTACGACACCATCGTGGACACCGCGGCCAAGCGGGGCGTGCGCGTGCTGATGACCGTGTGGGGGACCCCCGCATGGGCCGCGGACCGCTCGGTGGCCCGCTCCAAGCGGTACCCCGACTTCTCGCGCCGCCCGCGGCGCGCCGGCGACTACGGGAACTTCGCCTACGCCCTGGCCTCGCGCTACGCGCCGCGCGGCGTGCGTGACTGGGAGATGTGGAACGAGCCCAACATCCCTCTGTTCCTGCGTCCGCAGTACAAGAAGCAGCGCGGGAAGTGGGTGAATGTCTCCACCGGGACCTACAGCAATCTGGCCAAGAGCTTCTACAAGAACGTGAAGAAGGTGGACAAGCGCAGCCGCATCGCGGGCGTCGTTACCTCACCCGCGGGCGACCAGTGCCCGTCGTCGTGCCCGAAGAGCGCGAATGCCCGCACCAGCCCGTCCAACTTCCTGAAGGGGCTGAACCAGAAGGGCCGGCGTCCCCCGATGAACGTGGTGAGCCATCACCCGTACCCCATCACGCGACCCCGCACCAGCAACTTCCCGGGGTCGTCGTACATCGACCTCTACAACATCAACCGCTTCCAGAGCGAGGTGGATCGCACCTACCTGCGGCGGAAGAAGCTGTGGCTCACGGAGTTCGGCTTCTCCACCAAGAAGGTGGGCGAGTACTCGATGTACGTGAGCGAGGCCCAGCAGGCGCAGTACCTGCAGGACGCCTACCGCCGCGTGCGCCCCAATCGCCGCATCAGGATGTTCGTGTGGTACTTCCTGCAGGACAATGCCCAGTGGGGCTCGGGCCTGCTGCGGGAGGACGCCAAGCCCAAGCCCGCCGCCGAGGTGTTCTCCATTCCCATGGCCCCTCTCTCGGCAGCGCCTGTCCGCCGTGGTGGCCGCGCGACGCTGGTGGGCCAGGTGCGCACGGCACGCAAGGCCACGGAGGTCACCGTTCAGCAGAGGCGGAACGGCGTCTGGAGCCCGCTGAAGAGGGTCACCACCTCACGCGACGGCTCGTTCGCGCTGCGGGTGAGCCCGGGGTCCACCACCACCTACCGCGCCACCTGGACGGGCGACGTGCCGAGCGGCAGCCGCCAGACGCGCACCTCGTGGCCGGTGACCGTCCGGGTGAAGTAGGGGTAGCCTGATCGGATGAGTTCGCCGCCTCCTCCCCCGCCCGACGGGCGGGCCAGCGCCACCCCCCAGGATGCCGGCGAGCGCCTGGCATCGCGCGATGTGCGGTTCGTGCCCATCCTGCGCGGTCGGCAGGGGCGCGATTACATCCGGCGGGCGCTGAGCGTGGTGGCCCTGCTGGGCATCGATGTGTCCAGCGCGTTCCTGGGCCTGTACGCGGTGCTGGCGTTCAAGCTGTTCCTGCAGGGGCAGCCCATCGACTCGGGCGCCATCTGGTCGGTGGAGCAGAAGGCCCTGCCCCTGGTGACGATCACGCTGGTGCTGGTGTTCGCCAAGTACGGCCTGTACGCCGAGCGCGAGGAGCGCGGGGGCTCCAGCCGCATCCTGTCGGCGGTCACGGTGGCCACGGTCATCGTGCTGGCGCTGGTTCTGGCGAGCGGCTGGCGCTTCAACACCTTCTACATCTTCTACTCGTCGTGGTTCGTGATCTCGCTGCTGGTGATCGTGCTGCGGGCATCATGGGACAGCATCACCGCGTTGGTGCTGGACATGGTGAAGTTCGAGCGGCGGGCGCTGCTGGTGGGATCACCGGACATGACCACCCCGATCGCCGAGAGCATCACCCGGGCCACCACCGATCGCCACGGCGTGGCCTACCGCGTGGTGGGCACGCACTCGCTGGTGGCGGGGGTGGGAACCGAGGACGAGCCACCGGCCGCCCGTGACCTTGACCGGATGCTCGACCCGGGGCATATCGACGAGGTGATCCTGGCGGGCACGGCCGGGCGCGACCAGTCGATCCTGGACCTGCTGGATGTGTGCCGGCGACGCGGAATCCCCGTGCGGCTCGCGCCCACCACCGCTCAGTTGCTGTCGCATTCGATCCGGGCCGTCCCGGCCCCGGGCCTGCCGCTGTTCGAGCTGCGGCCGCCGGTGCTGAGCGGCCTGGCCTTCTTCGCCAAGCGCACGTTCGACATCGTGGTGGGGCTGGTGCTGGTGATCCTGCTCTCGCCCCTGCTCGCTGCCGCGGCCCTGGCCATCTGGCTGGAGGACCGTGGCCCGGTCATCTACCGCAACCGGCGCATGGGCGTGGAGGAGCACCCCTTCGACTGCCTGAAGTTCCGCACCATGCGCGTGGGCGCCGACCAGATGCAGGCGGACCTGGAGCATCGCAACGAGGCCGATGGCGCGCTGTTCAAGATCAGTGACGACCCGCGCATCACCCGGGTGGGTCGCGTGCTCCGGCGGTTCTCCATCGATGAGCTGCCGCAGCTGTTCAACGTGCTGAAGGGCGAGATGTCGTTGGTGGGCCCGCGGCCGCTGCCCGAGCGCGACTACCTGCTGCTGGACGACCTGCACAGGAAGCGCTACCTGGTGCTGCCGGGCATGACGGGCCTGTGGCAGGTGAGTGGCCGCTCGGACCTGTCGTTCGACGAGCTCGTGCGACTGGACTTCTATTACATCGAGACCTGGTCCATCTGGCTCGACCTGGTGATCCTGGTGCGCACCGTTCCTGCCGTGCTCTTCAAGAAGGGCGCGTACTGATGGGCGCGGCGGCGGGCGAGAGCGAGCCGGACCCCGACCTGCTGCTGGAGGAACTGCGCCGCGCGGCGGGGGACCCGCCTCTGCCGCCCCTGCACATCGCCGAGCCCGCGCCGTCAGCGCGTGACGGCGTGTCGGGGAAGGCCGTGGGGTCGTCCCGCCGCGCGGTGATGCGCCTGATCACGCCCGCGCTGGCCGACCTGCTGGCGCAGCTCGAGGCGGATCGGCACCGGATGCAGGCGGAGATCCGCCGCCTGGAGGCCCGGGTGGCGCATCTCGAGAAGTACGCGCCGCCGGAGGACTGACGGCGCCCCGGCGCCGCGCCCCCGATGGATATCGCCTTCGTGGTGCAGCGTTACGGCGCAGAGGTTGCGGGCGGCGCCGAGGCCCTGTGCCGCGATACTGCGCGGGCCCTCGTGCGCGCCGGCGAGGACGTGACGGTGTACACGACCACGGCCCGCGACTACCTCAGCTGGGAGCCGTTCTACCCGCCCGGTGACTGGGTGGACGACGGCGTGGTGGTGCGCCGCTTCACGGTGGACCCCCCGAATCCGTCGCGGGCGGCCGACCTGGTGCGCGAACTGGGCCTTGCCCCCGGCGACCCGATGCGGGAGGCCGAATGGGCGAAGGCCCAGGGCCCTGTCTCCCGTGACATGTTGCGCGCTCTCCGCAGGAATGGGGACAGTCCCCTTTCCCGGAAGGAGCGGGTAAACGCGCACGACGTGGTGGTGTGCTGGACGTACCTGTACGCCACGTCGCAGTTGGTGATGCCACTGGTGCGCGATCGCGCCGTGCTGGTGCCGCTGGCGCACGAGGAGCCCATGCTGCGGTTCGCCCTCACCCGGGGGGTCATCCGCATGGCCCGCGCCCTGGCGTTCATGACGCCCGAGGAGCGCCGGCTGGTGGAGGACACCGCGGGCGTGGAGGACACGCCCGGCGTGGTGGTGGGCGCGGGGTTCGACCCGGCGCCCGACGGCGATGCCGGCAGGGCGCGTCGCGCCCGGGCGCTGCCGGATCGGTTTGCCCTGTACCTCGGCCGGGTGGATGCCGCGAAGGGCGTTGATGCCCTGATCCGCGCGCATGCCGGCTACCGCGAGGCCGGGGGACCATTGGGCCTGGTGCTGGCCGGGCGCGAGGCCCCGGGCATGCGCATTCCCGACTGGGTCACCACCACGGGCTTCATCGGTGACGACGAGCGCGCCGACCTGCTGGATGCCGCAGAGGTGGTGGTTCTGCCCTCGCCATACGAGAGCCTGTCGCTGGTGGCGCTGGAGGCCTGGCGAGCAGGGCGCCCCACGCTGGGCAACGCGCGCGCCCAGGTGGTGGCCGGCCAGACGGCCCGCAGCGGTGGCGGCCTGCTCTATACCGGTCCGCGCACCTACGGGCAGCAGTTGGCCAGGCTGGCCGACGACCCCCGCGCGCGGCGCGACATGGGCGAGCGAGGCCGCCGCTTCGCCGCGGGCTGGACCTGGGATGCCTGCGTCGCGCGCTGGCGGGAGCTGCTCACACCCCTTTGTGCCTAGGCGGCACTCCCTCGGAGTCGGCCAGCACCTTGCGGTAGGCGGCGTGCACGCCCCGGTCGATGTCCTGCACGATCGGGTCCCCGCGCAGGGCGTCACCGCACCGGGCGCGGATGATGTCCACCAGAAGTCCGGATGCCATCCACTCGAAGCCCGGTGGCACGTTCACGTGCACCCGCACCCAGTGCAGGTCGTCACCCAGGTCGTCCGTGCCGGTGACCAGCGGCGGCGTGGCGAATCGCACGCCGCCGGGGCCCACCAGACCGCCGGCTTCCGATGCCGCCCGGGCCACCGGCGCGACATCCGACACCAGCACGCCAATCTCGATGTTGCGCGAGCCATGGGGCAGCCGGCGCGCGCCCTTGATGAGCGAGTTGGGCAGGTACATCACGTCGCCGTCGATGGTCTGCACCACGGTCACCCGCAGAGAGGCCTTCTTCACGATGCCCATGGGCAGCGTGGGCTCCAGCCACACCAGGTCGCCCACCGCGTACTGGCCCTCGAACAGGATGAAGAACCCCGAGACCACGTCTGACAGCAGCCCGCGCACCGCGAAGCCGAGCACCAGGATGACGAAGGCCGACCCCGAAATGGCCGCCACGCTGCCGGCACCGAAGATGGTGGCCACGATGGCCACGATGGCCGTGAGCACCACCGTGTAGATGACGCCGGTCGCAAGGGCCGATAGCGCGGTCACCCGCTGGCGCGCGGCGACGGTCTCGCCGCGCCGCATCACCCTCGCCGCAGAGCGCCGCTCCACCACGCGTACCACCCACACGCAGATGAGCGCGGCCACCACGATGATGCCCACCCAGATGAGCACCTCGGCCCACTTGGGCAGCCATGAGATATCGCCGAACATCGAGACTGCCCGCCCCTAGAGGACCGGCAGGTACCGCTCCATCTCGAAGGGCGTCAGCTGCACGCGGTACTCCTCCCACTCCGCCCGCTTGATCTCGACGAAGCGGTCGTGGGTGTGTTCCCCGAACGCCCGCAGCAGCAGCTCGCTGGCGGCGCCGATCTCAATGGCCTCGCCGAGGGTCTCGGGCAGGCTCTCGATCCCTGCCCGGGCGCGCTCCTCGGGCCCGAACTCATACAGGTTGGTCTCCATGGGCGCGGGCAGCTCGTAGCCCTTCTCGATGCCGTCCAGGCCCGCGTGCAGCAGCGCGGCGAACGTGAGGTAGGGGTTGCACGCGGGGTCGGGGCTGCGCAGTTCGCAGCGGGTGGCCTGCTCCTTGCCCACGTGGTACATCGGCACGCGGATGAGCGCCGAGCGGTTGCGGCGGCTCCACGCGATGTACACGGGGGCCTCGTAACCCGGCACCAGCCGCTTGTAGGAGTTGACCCACTGCGCGAACACGCATGACAGCTCGCGCGCGTGGCGCAGCTGCCCGGCGATGAAGGCCTTGGCGTCGGCGGAGAGCAGGTACTCATCCGCCGGGTCGAAGAAGGCGTTGTTGTCGCCGCGGAAGAGGCTCTGGTGGGTGTGCATCCCCGAGCCGTTCTCGTTGGCCAGCGGCTTGGGCATGAAGGTGGCGTACACCCCGTGCCGGTGCGCCACCTCCTTCACCACCGTGCGGTAGGTCATCACGTTGTCGGCCATGCGCAGGGCATCGTCGTAGCGCATGTCGATCTCGTGCTGGCTGGGCGCCACCTCGTGGTGCGAGTACTCCACGCGGATGCCCATGGCCTCCAGCGCCAGAACGGTGTCGCGCCGCAGGTCGCTGGCGGCGTCGAGGGTGGTCAGGTCGAAGTAGCCACCCCGGTCCAGCGGCTCGGTGCCGTCGCTCGTGCGGAAGTAGAAGAACTCGAGCTCGGGCCCGATGTAGAAGTGGTCGTAGCCCATCCCCTTGGCGCGCTCGAGCGCGCGCCGCAGGATGTGCCGGGGGTCGCCCTCGTACGGCTCGCCCGTGGGCAGGCGGATGTCGCAGAACATCCGCGCCACGCCCTGCTCGGTGGGCCGGTAGGGCAGCACCTGGAACGTGCCGAGGT
>CAZPAT010000018.1:9143-15254 GCA_964584485.1 uncultured Bifidobacterium sp. | reverse complement strand
GTCAATGACCGGCCCTCGGAGGTGACCGGCGGGTTGCCCAGCCGGACGGTGTGGGGCCGTGACTGGATCGAGGAGTCGGTCGAGGTGGAGCCCGGCCGCCCCGTGACGCTGCGCCTCTCGGCCGGGTCGTTCTTCCAGACCAACTCGCGGATGACGGGCCACCTTTACCGGCGCGCGGCCGAGGCCGCGGGCCTTACCGGCGGTGAGGTGCTCTACGACCTGTTTGCCGGCGTCGGCAGCATCGGGGTGGCGCTCGGCGCGCTGTCGAAGCAGGTCGTGGCGATCGAGTTGCTGCCCGAGGCCGTCGAAGACGCGCGCGGGAACGCGGAGCGGAACGGCATCGCGAACCACACCGCGCTGGCGGGTGACGTGCGCGTGGTGCTGCGCGAGAACCGCGGTCAGCTGCCCGCGCCTGACGTCGCGATCGTGGATCCGCCGCGCGCCGGGCTGTCCGGCGGTGCATGCAGGCGCATCCTCGAGCTCGCCCCGCGCACCCTCGTGTACGTGTCGTGCCAACCGGCCACGTTCGCCGACAACGCCCGCAGGTTCGTCGATGGCGGCTACCGGCTGGAGTGGGTGCGGCCGGTGGACATGTTCCCGCAGACACCCCACATCGAGGCCGTCGCCAGGTTCACGCGGGCCTAGGCGCCGCGCCGTCCGCTACCAGGGGGGCTCGGCCGCGTACCACTCGCCGAGGGAGCGGAAGGCCGCCCAGAACCGGCGCTTGGCGTCCTGCTCATCCAGCGAGTCGTCGATGTCCGGCGTGACGAGCGCCTCGATCGCCGGCGTCCACGCGGTGACCACCCCGTGCTCCACGGGCAGGGGCTCGGCCATCGGGACATTCAGCGCGTCCACGGCGGCGATGGTCCGGTCCCCCATGACCACGAGGATGCGCGGTCGCACGATGCGGATCTCCTCGGCAAGCCACTCCAGTTCGTCGCCCATCGGCGACGCGGGATCGGCATGCGGGCACTTGAGCACCAGCGTCCCGTACAGGGACGCCGGGTCGACCTGCAGGCGCTCGGCGCTCCGGCGGATCGCCTCGCCCGAGCGCCCGTAGAACGACACGCCCTCCTGTCGCTCGGCGAGCGATGACTGCCACTTGACCAGCATGATGTCCGCGGTGGGGGAGCCGGATGCCTTCACGGGGAACGTGCCGCCGGCCTGGCATCCCGGGCATGCGTCCATGCGCTCCTCGAGGAGGTGCATCTCACGGATGGCCCGGTCGAGGTAGGCGTCCTCGATGCGGGGGACCGACGGGCCCTCGCGGGGACCGGGCTCGGGAGTGGCGGGAGACTCTGCGCTCATCAGCGCCTGTCGTTTCGTCCTCGTGCCATGGCCTTCCTGCCGCCGCGGCGCAGGGAGCGTTGCAACCTAGGCGTCGTGCTGCGACGCGCGGCGCGAGGAACGCGTGCCGCGAGCGCGACGGCCGCGGCGGCGCCGCACGGGCCGGGCATCGCCCAGCGCCGTCATGAACTCCCGCGGACCGGCGAACGACTGCATGAGCATGCCCGCCGTGCCGACCTCGGCAGGCGCGGTCGCGGCGCTGCCGCCGGTCACCACGAGTCCCGCGCGCTGCAGCAGCAGGGCGGCGTCGGCGGCCTGGGCGGCGGGCCGTGCCGGCGTGAGGCCCTCGTGGCAGTCGATCAGCGCGGCGACATCGCGGAGCGCCTCGGCTGGTGGTGCGGCGGCCGAGTCGGGATGCGGGATCAGCGTGAGGCCCCCCTGCGCGCGGACCCGGCGAAGGGCTTCGTCAAGGGCGAGGCCATCGGGCACGGGCTCCGTGAGGAACAGCCCCACCACCACGCCCTCGCGCGTCTCGATCTCCTGTCCGACGATCACCTTGAGCGCGTCCGGTGCGAGACGCAGGACCTCCAGCGCCGGCGCGATGCCGCCGGGCGCCGCCACCGCGATGATGCGCACGTCGCGGTCCACCGCGGCCTGCACGATCTCCCGCGGGCCCAGGCCGGAGCTGCCCCGCACGCGCAGGTCCGCGAAGACCGGCGCCTCGGTGCCGTTGGCCGCTGCCTCGGCGGGCCGCGCCGCCACCCCCCGGTACAGGGTCTCGAGATCGGCGGCAACATCGTCCCATGTGCGCGCCCGCCCGCGGTGCTCGGCCGCCGCCGACAGCAGCGCCACCCGGGCGGGGTTGACGAGGCATGACGTGATGGCATCCGCCCACGCCTCGGACGTGAATGGCGGCAGCGCGATACCGGCATCGCCCCCCAGGGCCTCCTCCACCTCGGGCCCGCGGGCCGCGAGGACGCACATCCCGGCGGCCATGGCCTCGCGCAGCACGGGGGTCGCGGCCTCCTCCGCGGTCGGGAAGAGCGCGATCTGCCCGCGGCGGAAGGCCTCGCCCCGCGCGGCGGCCCCTGCATCCGGCATCACCGATACGCGCTCGCGCAGCGCCTTGGGAACTGCCGCGCGGGTGCGCTGCGGGGTGCCGGCGGGGCCGATCACCGTGATGGGGCCTGACAGCGCGGGATCGGTGGCGGCCAGTGCCCGCATCACGAACCGCAGGCCGGTCCGGTCGCGGTCGCGCGCCACGACCACCACGCCCGGCGCCGTGGACGGCGGGCCGAACAGGTCCGGGTCAATCCCCTCGGGCACGACCTCGTAGGGACCGGGGAGAATCCCGGCCAGCACGTGGCCCGCGGCAGCGGACAGCGCGATGCGAAGGTCGGCCTGCGCGAGCGCGCGGTCCACCAGCGGTCGCACGAAGGCCACGCCGGCGAGCGGGGCCGTGCGATGGAATGTCACGGCGCGCACGCCCGTGGCGTGCCGGAGCGCGGCAAGGGCCGGCGAGGGCGCCAGGGGCTCATGCAGGTGGGCGACGTCGAAGCCGCCCATCCCGAGCGCGATCTCGAGCCCCGAGGCGGAGTCGATCGGCCCCCCCAGGCGCCGGCCGGGCCCCTTCGCCCCGGAGCGGATGGCGCGGGAGGTGGCGACCACGAGCGGGGGGCCGCCCGCGTCGGCGGCTACCGCATCCCGGTCGCCCGCCTCCAGGGCCTCGATGCGCCGTCTGCCGGCGTCCGCCGCAGGGCGCCCCGTCCCCGGGGCGAGGATGGTCACCGCGTGGCCGCGCCGGGCGAGCGCCTCGGCCTCGGCGGCAACGGCGTGCCCCACGTCATCCCCCGGGGGGAACGCGTGGGGCGACACCATCGCGATCCTCAGCGGTGAGGTGCTCACCGCGTCCCGCGGCCTACTTCGGCAGGGCGGCGTCGCTCTCGCCGCGGATGAACTCCTCGGTCATCTCGCGCGCGACGTCGTCCGGGTGCTGGATGGGCGGGCTCTTCATGAAGTACGCCGACGGCCCCTCGAGCGTGCCCGAGATGCCGCGGTCCATTGCCAGCTTGCAGCAACGCACGGCGTCGATCACCACCCCGGCGGAGTTCGGGGAGTCCCACACCTCGAGCTTCAGCTCGATGTTGAGCGGCACGTCGCCGAAGGCCTGGCCTTCCATGCGGATGTGCGCCCACTTGCGGTCGGTAAGCCACGGCACGTAGTCGCTGGGGCCGATGTGGATGTCCCGCGGGTCCATCTCGTAGTCGAGCATCGAGGTGACCGCGTTGGTCTTGCTGATCTTCTTCGACTCCAGGCGCTCGCGCTCGAGCATGTTGAGGAAGTCCGTGTTGCCGCCGAAGTTCAGCTGCGTGGTGTGCTTGAGGCGCACGCCCCGCTCGCGCATGAGGCGCGTCAGCTGACGGTGCACGATCGTCGCCCCGACCTGGCTCTTGATGTCGTCACCCACGATGGGCGCGCCGGCCTCGTGGAAGCGCTGCTGCCAGTAGTGCTCGCGCCCGATGAACACCGGCACGCAATTCACGAACCCGCAGCCGGCGGCGAGGATGTGCTCCACGTACCACTTCGTCGCCTGCTCGGAGCCCACCGGCAGGTAGGACACCACCACATCGGTCTTGGTGTCCTTGAGCAGGCCGGTGATGTCGGCAGTCTCGCCGGGCGCCTTCTCGATGACCTCTGAGAGGTACTTGCCCAGCCCGTCATGGGTCATTCCCCGCTCGACCGTCACGCCGGTCGTGGGCACGTCCGAGAACTTCAGCGTGTTGTTGGGCTCGCTGAAGATGGCTGCGGAGAGGTCGGTGCCGACCTTGCGGGAGTCGATGTCGATCGCCGCCGTGAAGTTGATGTCCTTCACGTGGTACCCGCCGAGGACCGAGTGCATGAGGCCCGGCACGAAGTCGTCCTTGCCGGCGTCCTTGTAGAACTGGACGCCCTGCACGAAGGACGAGGCACAGTTGCCCACGCCGATGATGGCGACGTTGACGGTCTTGCTCACGAGTTCGGGTCCCCCCGGTTGATTAGCTGGCTTCCGGGGGCCCGTCGGCATCCCGAAGAACGGAGTGTACGTAGAACAGGCGTTGCGCGAAGGTGATGAGGGTGCCCACGGCGAGGATCGTCATGACCACCTCGATCGTGATGCCCCACCCGCCGAGGAACAGCGCGGCGCCCACGAGCACGAGGCGCTCGGTGCGGCTGAAGAGGCCGCCCTTGTTGGAATCAACGCCCAGCCCTTCGGCCCGGGCCCGGGTGTAGGACACCAGGAATGACCCCGCGAGCGCCAGGAACGTCATCGCGACCGCCCAGGTGCGCGCCTCGGTCGCCATGGCGACCCCGATGCCGCCCAGCACCAGGCCCTCGCCCAGGCGGTCCAGGTTGGAGTCGAGGAAGGCACCGAAGCGCGTCGCCTTGCCGCTCATGCGCGCGACAGAGCCATCGAACATGTCGCTGAGGGACCCGACCACGAACACCACGCCGGCGATGATCCACAACTCGAAGCCCGCGAGCACCGCCGTGGCGATCGCGAGGGCGAACCCGAACACCGTGATGGAATTCGGGGTGACCCCTCCGCGCACGAGGGCCCGCACGAGGGGATCGGCGAAGGACCTGGCGGCGTCTGAGAACTTCTTGCGGGCTTCCGGGGTGCCGTCGCCCGGTGCGTCGTCGGTCCGTGTGGGGATCGGGAGCCTTCCTCGTCGATGGGCGCCGTAGGATAGTCGGTGATGCGCCTCTGCTCTTTCCGCGCGCCAGACGGTCTGCGCCCCGGTCTCGTGGAGGGCGACCGCGTCATACCCCTCGTGGCACCCTCAACTCAGGAGATCATTGCCGGGGACCCCCCTGTCGCTCGTGCCGGTGAGCCCCTGCCCCTCTCGGCGGTGGTGCTCGAGGCACCCGTCATCCCCGGGAATGCCTTCGGCATCGGCCTCAACTACCGGGCCCATGCCGCGGAGACGGGCAAGGAGCCGCCGTCCGAGCCGGTGCTGTTCGCGAAGATGCGCGGGACCGTGAACCGCCCGTCCGGCCCGGTGATCCATCCCGAGTGGACGCGTCGGCTGGACTACGAGGGGGAACTTGGCGTGGTCATCGGCAGGCGTGCGCACCGCGTCCCCGCAGCCCGTGCCCTGGACCACGTCTTCGGGTACCTGGTGGTGGATGACGTGAGCGCGCGCGACCGGCAGGCATCGGAGCCGCAGTGGATCCGCGCCAAGAGTGGGTGGGGCTTCATGCCGATGGGCCCCTGGATCACCTCGGCCGATGAGGCCGGCGACCCGCAGGACATGCGCATCCGCACCTGGGTGAACGGCGAGCTGCGCCAGGACACCAGCACCGCCGACATGATCTTCCCCGTCGCGGAGCTCGTCTCGTACGCGTCGCATGTGTTCCCCCTCGAGCCGGGTGATCTCATCACCACAGGTACCCCGCAGGGGGTGGGCGTGGGAATGGACCCGATGCGGTTCCTCGCCCCGGGTGACATCGTGCGGATCGAGATCGATCGCCTCGGGGCGATCGAGCACGAGATCCTGCTGCCATGAGCACCGAGCGCGACATGGCGGCCATGCGCCGGGTGATCGCGATGACGGGCCTGTCGTTCCCGCGGGGCCTGCTGGGCGGGGAGGCCATGGAACTCGCGGCGGCCATCGGGGCGGGCGCCCCCGGGCGCTCCGAGGTGGAGGAGCTGATCCATCGCGTGGCCATGGCGCAATGGCCGGTGCTGCAGGGGCCGATGGCGGCGGCGCTCGACCGGGCGGACCGGCCGGAGGACCCCGGCGACGACCGCGCGCTGGCGGTGGCGGAGCAGTTCGCCGCCGA
>CAZPAT010000018.1:0-9043 GCA_964584485.1 uncultured Bifidobacterium sp. | reverse complement strand
CGGAGGACCCCGGCGACGACCGCGCGCTGGCGGTGGCGGAGCAGTTCGCCGCCGACGCCGACCCGGGCAACCCCCTGGCGCTGGCGCTGGCCGAGCGGGCGGGCCTGGACCTCGCGGCAGTGCGCGCGCGGGCACTGGACCGGCTCGAGGCGCTCGCCGCCGTGCAGGGCGGCGACCCCGGGCGCCCCGAGGCACTGGTGGCGCTGGCGACGACCGCCGGGCGGTCGGTGGTGGACCTGCTCGACCTGGATCCGGAGGACTTCGCCCCGGAGATCGCCGACTACGCGGATGCCTCCACGTCGGCGGAGGAGGCCACGCCGCGCCTGGCGCGGGCCACGGGCGATCTCGAGGTGCGCGAATGGGCGCGCGAGGCCCTGCGCGGCCTGGATGTCCCCGCGCCGCCCGCGGCCCTCGCGGCGGTGCGGCGCATGGCCGATGGCCCGCCGCCCGAGGACCCCGCAGACGATGTGCTCTGGACCGCCACCATCGTCGTGCTTGCCGAGGACGCCATCGACATGGCCACGGCGGACGAGGAGACGGCCGGGGACTAGCGGGCGGCGGCCACCAGCCCGGCGCGCGCCAGGATCTCGGGCACCGACGACTCCCACGCGACGGCCATCACGTGGATGCCGGCGACCCCCGGGATCTCACGGAGGGCCTGTATCACCTCGACGCAGATCTCCATGCCCGTCTCGCCCTCGTCGTCCGCCTGCTCCATGCGGGCGATGAGGTGGTCGGGCACGGTGACGCCCCACACCTTGTCGCGCATGTGCTCGGCCATCCGCAGGTGCTTGAAGGGCCCCACGCCGATCAGCAGCCGGGGCAGGGCAGGCAGGTCCGCGGCCTCGAGGCGGCTCATGAATGCGGCTACGCGCTCCGGCTCGTAGACCAATTGCGTCTGGAAGAAGTCGGCACCGGCCTCCATCTTCGCGCGGATCTTCGAGATCTCGACGTCGGGGTCATCCGCCGCGGGATGCGCGGTTGCCCCGATCACGAGGTGGGGCGGCTGCCCGACCAGTTCCTCCTCGTCCTCATTCATGAATCGCCCGTTCCGCAGCGAGGACTGCAGCCGCAGCAGCGCCATGGTGTCGAGGTCGTTCACCACGGCGGCGTCGGGGTGATTGCCGATGTGGATGGGGTCGCCGCTCATCGACAGCGTGTTGTGGATGCCCAGCGCCGACGCCCCGAGGATGTCGCTGGTGAGCGCCATGCGGTTCCGGTCACGCACCGTCATCTGCATCACGGGCTCGGCGCCGTTGTCGAGCGCGATGCGACCGCAGGCAAGGGGGCACATGCGCGACTGGGCCGTCTGGTTATCGGTGATGTTCACCGCATCGGTGACCGGCCCGAGCAGGCGGGCCTTGTCGGCGATGATCGAGGGGTCGGCGCTCTTCGGCGGACCGATCTCGCTGGTGATTGCGAACCGGCCCTCATGCAGCGCTGACTCGAGTCGTGTGGGTGTGCTCATAGGCTCTGCACCGTATCACTGACGCTTGCAATGTGGCTGCATGCAGGCAAATCATGGAAGATCCGCTGCATCCGGAATGTTTTTGCCCCCACGCGGTCAGGTTTTTGTAAGGACCGGGGCACCGGGGTTGCAGCCCCCGAAACCCGACCTAGGTTCGACGCCACGTACTCAACCCCGGAGGACAGTCCATGAAGCTCACCCCGTACCTCATCGCCTCGGCTGCCGTGATCGGCACTGCTGCGGTCCTTGTGGGTTCCGGTACCGCCGCGAGCGAGAACGCGAACACCACCACCCAGCAGTTGCTCATCAACCAGCGCATCTCGCAGGCCGCGGTGCTGCGCTCGAACCAGTCCCTGAACTACCTGGCCCCGATCCGCACCACGCAGACCGACGCGGCCAACACGGGCAAGAACGGCGTCACGCCGCTCAGCCGCGTGCAGGGCTCGGGCAAGGGGTGGACCACCGCGCAGATCGCGGACAAGGCCGTGACGGGCGCGAAGATCGCCGATGGCACCGTGACCAACGCGAACCTCGCGCACCCGAGCTACTACGCGCAGGTCTCGGCGGCCGCCGCGCTCGCGGGGGGCACGACGGGCACAACGGTGACCACCAGCGGCGCGGGCCGCTACCAGGTGACGTTCCCGGCGGATGTGAGCAAGTGCACGCTCTCGGCCACGGCGCTGGCGGCCACCACGACCATCGCGGCCATCCCCACCGCCGGCCAGACGCAGAAGGTGGATGTGTCGACCGACACCCAGCCGGGCGGCGGCGGTGACTTCGTGGCGACCAACCAGTCGTTCCACCTCATCGCGTACTGCTAGGGGGAGCCTTCGCGGGGCCCGGCGTCACGCCGGGCCCCGCGGGCCATCCGGCGCCGCCCGTCGGCTAGACGGGGTCGCCGCCCTCGGCGACGAAGCGCACGCGCCCCGCGATCTCGGCGGCGTTGTTCGATACCCGCTCGAGGTGGCGCGCGAGCAGCACGGCCCCGGCAAGCCATGGCGCGCTGTCGCGGTCGGCGGAGTGGTGCGATGCGGCCTGCATGACCCCCTCGAGGAGGTCCTGCACGCCCCGGGCGTCCGACCGGGCGATGATCGCGAGGCCGGTGTCCTCGCGCGCAAATGCCTGGACGGCCTGCGACAGGGCGCTGATCGCCCGCGGCTCCATGCGCTTGATCAGGGCGTCCACCTCGGGGATGGGCCGTGACGGCTCCATCGCCTCCACGCGTCGGGCGATCGCCACGGCGAGGTCACCCACCCTCTCGAGGGCGACGGTGATGATCAGGCCGGTGTGGATGAGGCGCAGGTCATGCGCCTTGGGCGCCTGCAGGAGCACGAGATCGAAGGCCAGGCGCTCGAGTTCCTTGCACCGGAAGTCCACCTCGTCGTCGCCCGCGATCACGGCCGCGGCCTCGGCGTGGTCCTGGTTCTCCCATGCGTCCACGGCGCGCTCGACCTGTCCGACGATGACGCTCGCCACCTCGATGAGGCCGCTGCGCAGCTGGTCGATGCCGCCGGTGATCCCGCTTGCAGGCTCGGTTGCCATGCCACCACTGTATGACACCTACCCACGGGTCCCTGCATGTCACGCGCCCGGTAACATGGCCGTGACACGTCTTCCTCAAGGAGTTCCGCCCGATGCACGCAGTGCGCTACGGGACGATCGCCGACCGCGTCATGCCCCGGGGTGCGACCCGGTCCAGCGCCGCCGTCCGCGACGTCATCCTCGTCCTCGCCGGCACGGCCCTCGTGGCCCTCCTGGCCCAGATATCCATCCCCTGGTTTCCCGTCCCCTTCACGGGGCAGACGCTCGCCGTGCTGCTGGTCGGCGGCATGCTGGGGGCCCTTCGCGGGGCACTGTCGCTGGCCCTCTACTTCGTGATCGGCGCGCTGGGTCTCCCGGTGTTCACCGAGCAGTCAGGTGGCTGGGACGTGATCATGGGCGCTACGGGCGGCTACATCATCGGCTTCATCCTCGCCGCCGCCGTCGTGGGCTGGCTGTGCGAGCGCGGCGTCGACCGGCGCGTCGTTCCCATGATCCTCGCGCTGATCCTCGGCAACGTGATCATCTACGCCGTCGGGCTCCCGTGGCTCGCGAGCTGGACGCCCCCGGGGGCCGATGCGGCGTTCGGGTGGAGCCAGGCCTTGACCTACGGCTTCGAGCCCTTCGTGTTCGGTGACGCCCTCAAGCTCGTGATCGTCGCCGCGCTTCTGCCCGCGGGGTGGGCGCTGCTGCAGCGCACCGGGTTCGGGCGTGATCGCGAGGAGGACGGCCCCCGCGCCGGAATGCTCTAGGCGCCACCCCGCTCCCCCGCGCGGAGCGCACCCTGCTTCACCGAAAGGGCCCGCTGAGCGGGCCCTTTCTCGTGCAGGCGCCCGCATGGGCACGGGGCGCCCGCGTGGTGCCGCGAGCGGGTCCGAGCCCTTACCAAGACATAACGCAGATGACTTGATATGAACCGGCTCATGTTGTTGGATACCCGGCGTATCCAGTTTCGGCATTCGTAATCAGGAGGCAATTCTCTTCATGGGCAAGACGATCGGCATCGATCTCGGTACCACCAATTCGGCCATGGCCGTGCTCACCGGCGGTGAGCCCGAGGTCATCCCCAACGCGGAGGGCGGTCGCACGACCCCGTCGGTCGTCGCGTTCACGCCGCAGGGCGAGCGGCTCGTGGGCGCGGTGGCGCGCCGGCAGGCCGTCACCAACCCGCAGAACACCGTGTTCAGCGTGAAGCGGTTCATGGGCCGCGGCCAGAACGAGGTCAGCGAGGAGCAGACCATCGTGCCGTACGAGGTCGTCCCGGGATCGGGCGGTGACGTGCGCATCAAGGCGGGCGACAAGGAGTGGTCGCCCCAGGAGATCAGCGCGATGATCCTGCAGAAGCTGAAGCAGGACGCCGAGGCGTTCCTGGGCGAGGAGGTCGACGGCGCGGTCATCACCGTGCCCGCGTACTTCAACGACGCCCAGCGCCAGGCGACCAAGGACGCCGGCACCATCGCCGGCCTCGACGTCAAGCGGATCATCAACGAGCCCACGGCCGCGGCGCTGGCCTACGGACTCGACAAGGAGAGCGAGCAGACCATCCTGGTGTTCGACCTGGGCGGCGGCACGTTCGACGTGTCGATCCTCGAGATCGGCGATGGCGTGTTCCAGGTGAAGGCCACGAACGGCGATAACCACCTGGGGGGCGACAACTTCGACAAGGCGATCGTCGACTGGATGGTCGCGGAGTTCAAGCAGAGCCAGGGCATCGACCTGGGGCAGGACCCGATGGCGCTCCAGCGGCTGTACGAGGCCGCCGAGAAGGCCAAGATCGAGCTGTCCACCACGACGAGCGCGCAGATCAACCTGCCGTTCATTACGGCGGACGCCTCGGGCCCGAAGCACCTCGACCTGTCGCTCACCCGTGCCAAGTTCGAGGAGCTCACGCACGACCTGCTCGTGCGACTGGAGGGCCCCACCAAGCAGGCCCTGGAGGACGCGGGGGCGTCGGGTGCCGACATCCAGCACGTGGTGCTGGTGGGCGGCATGACCCGGATGCCCGCCGTGCAGGAGCGCGTGAAGGAGCTGACCGGCAAGGATCCGCACAAGGGCGTGAACCCGGACGAGGTGGTCGCCGTCGGCGCCGCCATCCAGGCCGGCGTGCTGGCGGGCGAGGTCAAGGACGTCCTGCTGCTCGACGTGACCCCGCTGTCCCTGGGCATCGAGACCAAGGGCGGCGTGTTCACGCGCCTCATCGAGCGGAACACCACGATCCCGACGAAGAAGAGCGAGGTGTTCTCGACTGCCGAGGACAACCAGAGCCAGGTCGAGATCCACGTGCTGCAGGGCGAGCGCGAGATGGCGAGCTTCAACCGCACTCTCGGCCGCTTCAACCTGACCGGCATCCCGTCGGCGCCCAGCGGCACCCCGCAGATCGAGGTCACGTTCGACATTGACGCGAACGGCATCGTGCACGTGTCCGCGAAGGACCGCGGCACGGGCAACGAGCAGAAGATCGAGATCAAGTCGTCGTCCGGCCTTTCGGATGACGAGGTGAAGCAGATGGTGGACGAGGCCGAGGCCCACGCCGATGAGGACAAGCGCCTCCGCGCGCTGGCCGACGCCCGCAACCAGGGCGAGGCCCGCGTCAACGAGGCCGAGCGCCAGCTGAAGGACCACGGCGACACGGTCGACGCGGCCCTGAAGTCGGAGCTCGAGTCCGCCATCCAGGCGGCCCGCGAGAGCCAGTCCGGCGAGGACCCGGCGTCCATCGAGGCGGCGACCGAGAAGGTCACCGAGGCCCTGCACAAGGTCTCCGAGCAGGTATACCAGCGCGCTGCCGCAGAGCAGCAGGGCGCGGGCGACGCCGGCGAGGAGACGGTGGAGGACGCCGACTACGAGGTGATTGACGAGGACGAGCCGGCCTCGAAGGCCTAGGCGGAGGCATCGTGACCGATCGAACCGACGACACGGTTGCCCCCGGTGAGCCCGAGGTGCCTGCCCCTGAGGCGGGTACCCCGGGCCCCGACGGGGTGACCGGGCCGGATGGCGCTGACGCGCCTGTGGCCGATGACGACATGGCACGTATCGCCGCGGAGCGGGACGAGTACCTCGACCAGCTCCAGCGAACCCGTGCCGACTTCGACAACTTCCGCAAGCGCGTGGAGCGCGAGCGGCCGTTGCTCGCCGAGGCGGGCGTGCGCGATCTCGTGGCCGAGCTCCTCCCGGTGCTCGACAACCTCGAGCGCGCGCTCGAGGCCCTCGTGGCCGCGGGTGACGAGGGGGCCGCGGGCATCGTCGCGGGGGTCGACATGGTGAAGCAGCAGCTCGGCGGCCTGCTCGCCGGTCGCGGCGTGGAGGAGATCCCCGCCCAGGGCGAGGCCTTTGATCCCACCATCCATGAGGCCGTGCAGAGCCTGCCGAGCCCCGACCACCCCGAGGGCACCGTCGTCGCGGTGGTCGAGCGCGGGTACCGGATGTCGGACGCCGTCATCCGCCCGGCGCGCGTGGTGGTGTCGCAGGGAGGGGGCACGAGCTGAGCGACCAGGACCTGTATTCGGTCCTCGGCGTCCCGGAGGATGCGGACGGCGAGGCGATCAAGAAGGCCTACCGGGCCCTGGCGCGCAAGCACCACCCGGATGCCAACCCGGACGACCCGGCGGCGGAAGAGCGCTTCAAGGAGATCTCACACGCACACGATGTGCTGTCGGATCCCGACAAGCGCCGCGAGTACGACGCCGAGCGCCAGTTCGCCCGCATGGGCGGTGGGTTCGGGGGCGGAGCCGGACCGGGCGGCGGTGCCGCCGGGTTCGGCGACCTCGGCGACCTGTTCGGATCGATGTTCGGCGGCGCCGGTCGCAGGGGCGGGCAGGCGCAGGCCGCGCCCGCGCGGCGCGGGCAGGACCTGGAGGTCGAGGTGACCCTCGCGTTCGACCAGGCGATGTCGGGCGCGGAGGTGCCCGTGACCCTGGAGAAGACCGAGGCCTGCCCGACCTGCTCCGGGTCCGGTGCCGCCGCGGGGTCCAGCCCGCGGCTGTGCACGGCGTGCGACGGCCGCGGCTCGGTGGGTCGCGACATCGGCGGCTTCTCCATTCCCGAGACGTGCCCGGAGTGCGGTGGCGCCGGCACCATCATCGACGACCCCTGCACCGACTGCCGGGGCAGTGGCGTGCGCTCCGCCGAGCGCCGCATCCGCGTGCGCATTCCCGCGGGCGCGAAGGACGGCACCCGCATCAAGCTGAAGGGCAAGGGCGGCGCCGGGGCGCGCGGCGGGCCGGCCGGGGACCTGCACGTCATCACGCGGGTGATGCCCAGTCCGGTCTTCACCCGCAAGGGGGACGACCTCCTGGTGGAGGTGCCGGTCACCGTCGCCGAGGCCGCCCTCGGGGCGAAGATCGAGGTCCCTACGCTCGACGGCCGGGTGAAGATCACCGTTCCGGCGGGCAGCCAGGACGGGCGCACCCTGCGCGTGCCGGGGAAGGGCGCACCCAAGCTGAATGGATCGGGCAACGGATCGCTGCTCGCGAAGCTGCGTGTCGCGGTGCCATCCTCGCTCACCGACGAGCAGCGGGAGGCCCTCGAGGCATTCGCCGCCCTCGAGACGGGTGACCCGAGGGAGAAGCTGTTCCGGTGAGCCCCGAGCGCGATGACACGCGGCCGGTCTTCATGATCGGCGTCGCCGCCGAGATGGCCGGCATGCACCCGCAGACGCTCCGCATGTACGAGCGCCGGGGGCTCGTCCGTCCCGGGCGCACCAAGGGGCGCACGCGCCTGTACTCCCGTGCCGACCTCGCCCGGCTCCGGCGCATCCAGGCCCTGGGCGAGAGCGGGCTGAACCTCGCGGGCATCGAGCGCGTGCTCGACCTCGAGCGCCAGCTGGACCGCGCGACGGCCCGCGTGCGCGAACTGGAGCGCGAGGTCGCGCGGCGCTCCGCCGAGCACGAGCGCGCCATTGACGCCACCCGTCGCGCCATGTCCACCGAGATCGTCCACGTGCGGGCCGCGGCATCGCCGCCGGCCGTGCGCGTGAAGAGAGTGATTCCCGCGGGGCTCCGCCCGGTGCCCCGCCCAACAGACACACGAGACCCGAGGAGGTCCCGCTAATGCCCGTAGACAAGCCCACTGAGCGTGCCGCAGAGGCGCTCGGGGCGGCCCAGGCCCTCGCCGAGACGCGGGGGAACCAGTTGGTCGAGCCCGAGCACCTCCTGCTCGCGCTCCTCGACCAGCCGGAGGGCGTGGTGCAGCCGATCGTGGAACGCGCCGGCGCAGATCCGGCCACGCTCCGCGCCGCGGCCCAGGCCGCGGTCGAGGCCCGCCCCACCGTCAGCGGCGCGCAGGTCAGCGTGGAGTTCTCCCCTGCCTTCAAGGCCGTGGTGAGGAGCGCCGGCCAGGAGGCCGAGGCCCTTACCGACGAGTACATCAGCACCGAGCACCTGCTGCTCGCGCTGGTCGGCGAGGCCGGGCCTGCGAAGCAGGCGATGGACGCCAACGGGGTCAGCCGGGAGTCGCTCATGACCGCCCTGCGCGAGGTGCGCGGATCGGCCCGCGTGACCGACCCCAACCCCGAGGAGAAGTACCAGGCCCTGGAGAAGTACGGTCGCGACCTGACGGTGGCCGCCGCGCAGGGGAAGCTCGATCCGGTCATCGGCCGCGACGAGGAGGTGCGCCGGGTCATCCAGGTGCTGTCGCGCCGCACCAAGAACAACCCCGTGCTCATCGGCGAGCCCGGGGTCGGCAAGACCGCGATCGTCGAGGGGCTCGCCCAGCGCATCGTCGATGGCGACGTGCCGGAGGGCCTCGTGGGCAAGCGCGTCATCGCGCTCGATGTCGGCGGCCTGATCGCCGGCTCGAAGTACCGCGGGGAGTTCGAGGACCGCCTCAAGGCCGTGCTCAAGGAGATCTCCGACGCGGAGGGGGAGATCATCCTCTTCATCGACGAGCTGCACACGATCGTGGGGGCGGGGAAGGCCGAGGGGGCGGTGGACGCCGCCAACCTGCTCAAGCCCATGCTCGCCCGTGGCGAGTTGCGCGCGGTCGGCGCCACCACGCTGGATGAGTACCGCCAGTACATCGAGAAGGACGCCGCCCTGGAGC
>CAZPAT010000017.1:0-15473 GCA_964584485.1 uncultured Bifidobacterium sp. | reverse complement strand
GAGACCACCGAGGCCCCGGAGGCCGAGGCCGCCGTGGCCACCGAGGACGCCCCGGTCGACGAGGCCCCGGCCGAGGTCGAGGCGGTAGTGGAGGAGGTCGTGGAGGAGGGCACCCCGGCTGAGGAGTACGACGTCGAGGAAGCCGCCACCGGTCCGCGTGCGCGCGAGGGCCTCGCCACCCTGTACCTGTGCGAGCGCGGGCACCGCACCCTGTCGATCTGGAGCGCGGCCCCCACCACCTGCCGCGCCCCGATCTCCAGTCGCGAGGAATGCGGCCGTCCGGTGTACCACTCCACGGAGCTTCCGGAGCAGGTCCAGAAGGCGCTCAACCCGCTGAAGGCCTCGAAGAAGAGCTCGAAGGGCTGATTCCGGCGGGGCGGCCGCCGGCCGCCCCGCCCGTGCCGTCGGGGACGCCCGCGCGTCCTGCGGGTACGGCCGAGGCCCTCAGCCCTGTGGTGGCGAGGCCGTCATCTCCTCGGCACGCGCGACCATGCGCTCCATCTCGGTGAAGCCCGGGTCCCAGCACGCGGGGTCCGCGAGGTCCACGCCCAGCGGGCGCAGGAGGTCGGCGGGCGCCGCGGAGCCGCCCGCGGACAGGAAGTCCAGGTAGCGGCCCACGAAGGCGTCGCCGTCCTCGCGGTAGCGCGCGTACAGCGCCAGGGTCACGAGGTGCGCGAAGACGTATGCATAGGTGTAGAAGCGCGTCGAGATGAAGTGGGGGATGTACGACCACCCGAGGCGGTAGCCATCCGGGATCTCCATGGCATCGCCGTAGTAGGCGGCGTTGCGCGCCAGCCAGAATCCCGACAGGCGTTCGTCGGTGAGGGTGGCGCCGTCGGCACGAGCGCGGTAGGCGTCCTGCTCGTACCGGGCGAGCACCGTCTGGCGGAACACGGTGGCGAACGAGCCCTCGACGCGCTCGCACACCAGCGCTGTGCGCGTGGCCTCATCCTCCTCGGTGGCCATCAGGTGGTCGAACGCGATCAGTTCGGCGAACGTGGAGGGCACCTCGGCCAGGGCCAGCCCCGTGTGGAACGACAGCGCCGTCTGGCGCTCGGCCGACAGCGTGAAGTGCATGCCGTGCCCCAGTTCATGGGCGAGCGTCATCACGTCGTCCATGCGGTCGGTGTAGTTCATGAGCATGTACGGATGCGCGTCCTGGGCGACCGATGCGCAGAAGGCCCCGCCGCGCTTGCCCGCCCGCGGCTCGGCGTCGATGCGGTCCTCCGCGAAGAAGCTCCCGGCGATGTCGCCGATGCGCGGCGAGAAGGCGCGGAACGAGGCGTCGATGATCCCCCGTGCCTCGGTCCACGGGACCGCCCGGGCCTCGCCCAGCGGCGCGTATTGGTCTGCCAGGTGCAGCTGCTCCAGCCCGAGCAGGCGGGCCTTCACCCCGAACCACCGCTGGGCCAGCCCGTAGTGGGCCTCCACGGCAGACATCATGGCCTCGATCGCCGGCCCGGGAACCTCGTTGCGCAGGTGGGTCGGGTCCATGGGGTCGTCGTAGTCCCTCAGGGCGTCCATGGCCAGGCGGTCGCCCACGAGCGTGTCGTAGCAGTGCGCGAGCGTGGGGGCCTCGGGGCCGAGCGCGCCGTACAGGGCATCAAGCGCCCCCATCCGGATGCCGCGGTCCGGATTGCGCACGCACGCCAGCAGGCGGTCGATCGTATGTGGCTCGGGCCCCTCGCCCGAGTCGAAGTCCGCCTCGAGGGTTGATGTGATGCGCCCGAACAGGGTCTGCCATGCGCTGCTCGCGGCGGGGCTGCGCTCGGCCAGCATGCGCTCCTCGGCCTCGCTGAGGGTGTGCCGGCGGAAGCGCCGGGTCGACAGCAGGTGATGGCGGTCGGCGGCCACCTCGGCGGCGTTGGCCAACTGCTCCGCCAGCGGCTCGTCAAGGTCCAGCCACTCGAGTTCGAAGAACCGCAGCGCGTTCGCGGCTTCCACCATCGAGCGGTCCATGAGGCCGTTCAGGTCCTGGTTCTCGGTGTCGGTCACGTCCACCGACTCGCGCAGCGACGCGTAGGAGTGCAGGCGTCCCAGCTCATTCTCGATCCGGGCGAGTTCCGCCAGGGCACCGGCGAGACCGGGGCCGTCGAGGGCGGCCACGGTTCCGCGATAGCGGGTCTCGAAGGCGCGGCAGTCGGCGATGGCCGCGGCCAGGCGCTCGCGGCAGTCGTCAGCGGAGGCGCAGAGGGGCGAGAGGTCCCAGCGGATGCCCTCGGCACGGGGTTCGGAGCCGGTCGTCGTCATGCCGTTGACGTTACCCCAGGGCCGCGGCGAGGAGGCGGTCGACCGTCTCCTCCGGCAGCGGCGGGACCCCGGTGGCGCCGGGGTGGTGGGGGCTGGTGGGCCGGTGGTAGTCCGAACCGCCCGAGGGGATGAGGTCGTACTTGCGCGCAAGTGCCCCGTAGCCGGCGAATTGGTCCGGCGAGTGCTCCGGCCGGTGCACCTCGATGCCCGCGAGTCCCGCCCGCGCGAGCCGTCCGACGAAGGGATCGAGGTGGGCGTCGTCGAGCCTCAGCGTCGCGGGGTGCGCGAGCACGGGTGCGCCGCCCGACTCCCGGACGAGGACCACGCCCTCCTCCACGGCGAGGCCATCGGACCCCACGTATGCGGGACGGCCGTCGGCCAGGTAGCGATCGAAGGCCTCCTTGCGATCGGCGACGTGCCCGGCCCGGATCAGCGCCTCCGCGATGTGCGGGCGGCCGAGGGGGGCACCGGCGGCCCCGGCGAGCACGTCGTCGAAGTCCAAGGCGATACCCATGTCATTAAGGCGCGCCACCATTTCCCGCGCCCTCTCGATGCGGGTCTCGCCGAAGCCGGCGATGAGTCCCGCCAGGGGCTCCGGCGCGGGGTCGTCGAAGTAGCCCAGCAGGTGCATGCTGCCGTGGGGCACCTTGATCGAGAGCTCGATGCCGGGGATCACCCGCACGCCAATGGCCCGGCCCGTGGCCTCTGCCTCCGCAACCCCGGCCATGGTGTCGTGGTCGGTGACCGCCAGCACCTCCACGCCGCGCCCGGCCGCGTACTCGACCAGCTCAGCGGGGTCGTGCGCGCCATCCGAGCGGTTGGTGTGGGCGTGGAGGTCGTGCGCCATGGGGCGGCGACGGTACCATCGGCCGCGCAATGGGACGCATCCGACGGCCGGGGGACGGCAACGCGAAGGCCGTCTACAGCACTGATGGCGGGCGCATCGACGACCGCGGTGGCCCTGCGCCCTCGCCGGGTGCTGGCGACGGCATCGTGCGGGTCTCGCGCACCAGCGCCGGGCGCCGTGGAAAGACCGTCACGCTGGTAACGGGCCTGCCCCCGGGTGAGCTCGCCGCCATCGCGAAGGAACTCAAGCGCCTGTGCGGATCCGGCGGCGCGGTGAAGGGCGGCGTCGTCGAGGTGCAGGGTGATCACCGCGACGCGGTGGCGGCCCATCTGGGTCAGCGCTTCCGCGTGAAGACGGCCGGGGGGTAGGGCGCCCCGGCCCGGTCACCGCCGCTCGATCGCGAGCCGCTGACCGGTTGCCTTGGTGAAGACGCCGGCTTCCCGACGTGCCGACCACATGGCCACGTCGATGTCCCCGTCGGCCGTGAGCCACAAGGTGACGAGGTCGCCGTCCCGGGCGCACTCGATCGCGGTCACCGCCCGCGCCCGCCCCACCTCCAACTGCTCGGCGATGCGCAGGAACGATGCAAGGCGCAGGATGCGCTCCTCATCGCGGGGCTTCAGGATCGCCTCGAGGGGTCCGGGGGACTGGATCCTCTTGCGATGCGCCCGCACCAGCTGCGCGATGATCACCAGTTCGCGATGCCGGAAGCCGGGCAGCCCGGCATTCAGCACCAGGTAGTGGCCGTGCTTGTGGTGGTCGTTGTAGTCCACCAGCGTGCCGACGTCGTGCAGCAGGGCCGCGCTGGCGAGCCATTCGCGCTCGCGCGGATCGCCGTCGTGCACGCCCAGGCGCGCCAGGCCGTCGAACACCGCCAGCGCGAGCCGGGCGACGTGTTCGCAGTGGGGCCTGTCGTAGCCGTACACCTGCGCCAGGTCGCGCACGCTGGTGGCCCGGACATCGGCGACCAGCGGCGGTTCGTCGGGCGCGAGGAATGCCTCCCAGAACACCCCCCACCGCAGGCCCTCGGCGCACACCTCCACGCGGTCGACGTCCGCGACGTGCATGAGGGCGTCGAGCACGACGGCCCCGGCCAGCATGATGTCGGCGCGATCGGCCTTCAGCCCGGGAATGCGCTTGCGCTCGCGGCGCGGCAGCCCGGCCATCCGGTCGATCAGGTCGCGCAGGGCATCCCGCCCCATGAGATAGCCGTGCACCTCGCCCAGCGGGTACGACGCAGCCTTCTGCGCCATCGCCGCCAGGGTCCGCACCGCTCCGCCCATGGCCACCAGGCGCCCGGCCCCGGAGATCCATGGGTCACGGTGGAACGTGTCGAGCGCGTGGCGCCGCAGGGCCCTGATGTCGTCGCGTGCGGCGACGTCGCCGGCGAGGAACGCATCCGTCATGCGCACCGCGCCGAGCGGCGCGCTCATCGAGCGGGTGAGCATGCGGTCGTCCACATGGCCCACCTGGATGCTGCCGCCGCCCAGTTCGGCGATGAGGCCATCGGTCAGGGTGGTGCCGTTGACCGCGCCGAGGTAGCCGTAGCGGGCCTCCTCGTCGCCCGAGATGATGCGCGCGGGCAGGCCGGCCCCGGTGATGGCCTCGAGCACCTCATCGCCGTTCGGGGCGTCACGGATGGCGCTGGTGGCGACCGCCCGGACCTCATCGATGTCCGATCCGCGGCAGAACCCGGCGAACAGCCGGGCCACCCGCGCGGCGCGCGCGCACGCCTCGGGCCCGATGGGTGCCCCCGGGGGAGTGCCCTCCGTCAGCCGCACCACCTCCCGGACCTCGTCCACGAGGCGGAAGGGTCCGCCGGGGGCGTACTCGAACACCACCAGCCGGAAGGTGTTCGAACCCAGGTCCACCACGGCCAGGCGACGCCGCCCGCCCGTCGTTCCGCCGGCCCGCGATACCCTAGAGCCCATGTCCACCGGACCCCTCGATCCCCCCGGCGTCGGAGAGTCCGGCGAGGCCCTGGCGCCCATCGCCCCGCGCCTTCTCGCATGGCCCGAGCACTTCGACATGGCCGGGGACGTCGAGTCCGCATGGGATCGCGTGCTGGCGGCACGTCCTGCGGCCGAGCGGCGCACCCTGCTGCGCGCTGATGCCTTCGCACGCGAGCGGCATGGTGGGCAGACCCGCCGCGGCAGTGACACCCCGTACTGGCTGCACCCCGTGCGGGTGGCCATGGGCCTCGTGCAGTGGGGCGTGGTGGACCGCGATGTGCTGGTCGCCGCGCTCCTGCATGACGTGATCGAGGACACCCTCACCACGCCCGGCGAGATCCGCGCGGCGTTCGGTCCTCGCGCCGAGAGCCTGGTGGTGTG
The DNA here is from genome assembly GCA_964584485.1 of uncultured Bifidobacterium sp. Classification (GTDB taxonomy): domain Bacteria; phylum Actinomycetota; class Thermoleophilia; order Miltoncostaeales; family Miltoncostaeaceae; genus SYFI01. The sequence goes on along the minus strand of CAZPAT010000017.1, from coordinate 10,043 downwards.
GCTGACGGCCCCGGATGCGCGTGTGATGGGGGATGCCGTGAGGGGCTACTACCGCCGTCTTCTCGAGCAGGGCCCCCCGGATGCGCACCTCCTCAAGATCGCAGATCGCTCGGACAACCTCCGGAGCATCCAGGCACTCGTGATGCGGACCGGCGACACCCATCGCAGGTGGGCCTCGGCGTACCTGAACCGCACCCAGTGGCAGGTGCTGCCGCTGGCGGCCCACGCGCCCTCGCGGGCGCGGGTTGCCCTGGTCACGGCGATGGCGGATCTGGCGCCGCTCGTGGATCCGGGCGCCTTCACCGAGCCCTAACGCGACCACCACGCGCCCGCCGCGGTCGCCCCGGTTGGATTCACCGCAGATGAGGTGGGTTCCAACGGATACCGAGGAGGAGATCATGGGCGCCGTCATCGACATCGGGAGCCGGGAGGTGGTCGACGTTGACCGCGTCACCGCGCTCCTGGACCGGTTGGAGTGGAGGCTCGACGAGCCGTGCTCCGTCCCGGGGTGCTCCCACGATGGTGGGTGCTGTGGTCAGGTCGGCCAGCACGAGTTGACGGCCGCCGCCTGATCCCCCGCGGGTCCGGGGGGCGTCGCGCGCCGGGGCAGGGCTCCGCCCCAGGCGCAGGCGCCCCCCGTTGCATGCCCGGCTCCGGCCGGTTCAGTGGCCGGGCAGCGTGATTTCGGCCAGGTAGGGCGGCTCGGCGAGCGGTGCGATGCCCAGGCGCCCGGCAGCGAGGTCGCACAGCGCATCACCTGCGACCTCGCGGCGCCATCCGCGCCCGAGCGGATGGGCGTCCGTGTCGTCGCCGGTCAGGACGCAGGCCAGGAAGCGGTCCACGTCGTCCCGGGTGGCCACGAGCGTGGGTGCCAGCTCCACCGCGGCCGCGCGTGCGGTGAGCAGTATCTGCGCAAGCGGCGTGAGGGTGTCCAGCCGCGCCTGCACACGGGGCGGCGGTGGGGGCCCCAGTGCGATGGGGGGGTCCGTGTCACCCTCGTCCATCGCGTGGATGAGGCCCTCCGCCTCGCGCTCCCGCATGGCCGAGGGGACGCCGCGCTCGTCGAGCAGCGCCGCGGGACCGGCCGGGCGCCGCCGGGCGATCTCCAGCAGGGTGCGGTCGGGCAGCAGCCAGCCCACCGGGCGGTCACGGCGGCGGGCCTCCATCTCGCGCCATGCCGCCGCCCGGCGCAGCACGGCGCGCTCGCGCGGCTGGAGCCGGCCCTGCCCCTTCACCTTGCGCCATGCCTCGAACGGATCGGGGGCGACGCGCGCGTCGGGGCCGTAGCGCCGGTGGTGCTCCTCGATCACCCATTCGGTGCGGCCCAGGGCATCCGCCCGGGCCATCAGCTCATCCACCAGCGCGAAGAGATGGGCCACGTCGCTCGCGGCGTAGTCGAGTTGCGCGCGCGTGAGCGGGCGCCGCGACCAGTCCGAGTAGCCCTCGGTCTTCGCGACCTTGATGTCGAGCACGCGCCCGAGCAGCGCGCCCAGGCTCTGCCCGGCGCCGAGGCCCACGAACCCGGCGATCAACTGGGAGTCGAGGAGATGCGCTGGACGTACGTCGAAGCCGAGCGCAAACAGGGTGAGGTCGGCGCTGGGCGCGTGCATCACGACTTCCACCGCGGGCTCGGCGAGCAGCGCGGCGATCTCGTCCAGCGGCGCGCCGGCGATCGGATCGACCAGTGAGATGTGGTCCTCCACGGCCACCTGGGCCAGGCACGGGATGGGCGCGTAGGTGCGTTCCCAGAGGAACTCCACGTCGAGGGCCATGCGGCCAACGGCCCGGGCGTGCCCGGCCAGGGCGCTGACGGCCTCCGGCGTGTCGAGGATCATCGCGTTCGTGCTCACTGCGCCTAAGATTAGGCACAGTGCAGGTGTCGGGGCTGACCAAGGCGTTCGGACCGCGCACGCTCTTCTCCGGGGTGTCCTTCAGGATCGGCCCGGGCGACCGCCTGGCGGTCGCGGGGAGGAACGGCGCGGGCAAGACCACGTTGCTGCGCATCCTGGCCGGCGAGGAGCACGCCGACGCGGGCGCGGTGTCGCTGCCGCGCGGCCAGCGGGTGGCCCTGCACGACCAGCGTCCGGATGCGCAGGCCGCGGGAACGGTGCGCGAGTACGTGGAGCAGGGGCTCGCGCATGCGCGGGACGCCGAGGCCCGGCTGGCCGACCTGGAGGCGAGAATGGCCTCGGGCGATCACGGGCCGGCGACGATGTCCGCGTACGAGCGCGCACAGGCCGATCTGGAGGCGGCAGGTGGATATCACTGGCGGTCCTGGGTGGAGCGGGTTACCCGCGGCCTGGGGCTGGCCGATGATCACCTGGATCGCCCGCTTGCGAGCCTCTCGGGTGGGGAGTTGACGCGTGCGTCGCTGGCCCGTGCCCTCGCCGGGCGGCCGGACGTGCTGCTGCTGGATGAGCCCACCAACCACCTCGACATGGAGGCCATGGAGTGGCTGGAGGGCATCGTGCGCGATGCCGGCGCCGCGGTGGTGATGGTGTCGCATGACCGGTGGTTCCTCGAGTCCACGGCCACGGCGGTGCTGGACCTGTCGGGGGGGCGCGCGCGCCTGTGGCCGATGGGGTACTCGGCCTTCCGCCGCGCCCGCGCCGAGGACGATGCCCAGCAGGCGGCGCTGGCCGAGCGGCGCCGTGAGGAGATGGAGCGGCTGGAGCGCTTCGTCACGCGGTGGCGCGCCGGGACACGGGCGCGGCAGGCGAAGTCGCGTGCGCGCGCACTGGAGCGCCTCGCGCCCATCGAGGCGCCCACGCGTGATCGATCGCTCGCATTCGGCTTCCCGAAGACCGACCGCCCCGGGCGGATCGTGCTCGAGGCCGATGGCCTGCGGGTGGAGGTCGCCGGCCGGGTGCTGGTGGACGACGCGGGATTCAGCGTGGAGCGGGGCAGTCGCATCGCCATCGTGGGGCCGAACGGCGCGGGGAAGACGACCTTGGTCGAGACCCTGCTGGGCAGGCGGGAGGCTGCGGCCGGTCGCGTGAGCATGGGGCACAAGGTCCTCCCCGCGTACTTCTCGCAGCACGCGCGCGAATACGACGACCAGCGCACCCTCGCCGAGACCGTCAAGGCGGGCACGTCGCTCACCGAGACCGAGGCGCGACGGCTGCTCGGGCGCTTCCTGTTCCCCGGCGAGCTCGCTGATCGCACCGTCGAGGGGCTGTCGGGGGGTGAGCGGCGACGCCTGGGGCTCGTGTCCCTGGTGGCCGAGGGGGGAAATCTGCTCGTGCTCGACGAGCCCACCAATCACCTCGACATCGAGAGCCGTGAGGCGCTGGAGGACGCCCTGCTCGCCTATGACGGCACGATCCTGCTGGTGTCGCACGACCGGGCACTGATCGATGCGGTGGCCACCCACACGCTGTCGCTCGAGGGCGGGGGTGCCGTCGTGCGCGGCGGGGGATGGGGCGACCTGGCCGCGGCGCGCGAGGCCTCCGAGGCAGCGGCCGAGCCCGCCCCGGCGCCATCGCGCCCGGCCCGCCCGCAGAAGAAGGATGCCGCGCCGCGGCGGCCGTCCAACGGGCGTCTCGCACGCGAGGTGAGCCGATTGGAGACGCGCATCGCGGGGCTGGAGGCCGATCTGGCGGGCATCGAGGCCGAGGTGGAGCAGGCGGGTGCCGCGGGGGACCTCGACCAGGTCACGGTGCTCGGGGAGCGCCACCGGGCGGTGCAGGAGGACCTCTCGTACGCGATGGCGGAGTGGGAGGACCGCGCCGCGATGCTGGCGGAGGGGCGATGACCGGGCTGGGGCAGGGTGACCGCGAGTTCGCGCAACTGGCGTTGATGTCGGAGGCCGTGGGGGTGCTCGCGGGCGAGGAGATGCCGGAGGCGGAACTGTCGGGTGCCATCGGGATCGTGTCGGTGGGTCGCCTGGCCGTCGTGGTGGATGCCGAGGCCGGGCGCAGCCGGACCATCGCGTTGCTGCAGGAGGGGGACGCCCTTGCGCTGCCCGAGGGCGGCTGGCCCGGCGCTCCCGGCGCGCGGGTGCGCGCCGCCACGGACGCCGAGGTGCTGGTTCTGGCGCGCCCCCTGGACGAGGTGCTCTGCGCCGATGCCGCGCTGGGGGCGTGGTTGCTGCGGGCGCTGGCGGCCGCGGTGGCTGATCGGGAGCTGTCCGTGGCCATCGCCCTGGAGCCCCGCCTGGAGCGGCGCCTCATCCTGAAGCTGCGCCAGTTGGCCGACCGCTGGGGCAAGGTGACGCCGGAGGGGGTGCGGCTCGACCTGAGGGTGACCCATCAGGAACTGGCCGACATGATCGGCGGCGCGCGTGAATCGGTGACCGTGGCGCTGGGCCGTCTGCAGGACCAGGGTGAGGTGATCGTGCGGCGCCGGACGGTGATCCTGCGCCGCATGGATGATCAGGACCGCGTGGCCACGGAGACGGCGTAGCGGCCGTCCGCATCCTCGTGCCATGACGCCGGCACAAGCCCGGCGTCGGCATAGAGCGCCTCCACACCCGCGCGCGTGAACTTGCACGAGATCTCCGTGCGGATGGTGGAACCGGCCTCGATGGGCATGACGATGCCGAGCCCCGCGATGGACCACTGGATGTCGCGGCGCGCGCGCAGGTGCATCTCGACCCGCGAGGCGCGGGCGTTCCAGCGCGCGACGTGCGCGAAGTCGGACGGGTCGGCATCGCCCGCGAAGGCGTGGTTGACGTGCCGGACGATGTTGCGGTTGAACTCCGCCGTCACGCCCGCGGCGTCGTCGTAGGCCCGCACGAGCACCTCGGGGTCGTGCGCCAGGTCGGTTCCCAGTAGCAGCGCGTCGCCGGGGCGCATGAGGCGCGCCAGGCGGCGCATCATCGACCTGCGGGGTGCGGGTTCGAGGTTGCCGATCGTGCCTCCGAGGAATGCCACGAGGCGCCTGCCGTCGGCCGGGCGGCGGGGGATCCGCGGAAGGTGGCGCACGAAGTCGCCGGCGATTCCGTGCACCCGGGTCCCGGGGTATGCCGCGGCGATGTCCGTTGCGCTCGCCGCGATCACGCCGGGGCTGACGTCGAAGGGGATGAACCGCGTGAGCGTGCCCGACCGCTCCATGGCGTCGAGGATCGCGCGTGTCTTGCGGGCGGCCCCGGAGCCGATCTCCACCAGTTCGGTGGGCGAGTGGGCCGCCACGATGGAATCCATGTGCACGTCCAGGATCTGCTGCTCGGCACGGGTCTGGTAGTACTCGTCGAGGTCCGTGATGCGCACGAAGAGGTCGCACCCCGCGTCGTCGTAGAACCAGCGCGGGGGGATCGTGGGTCGGGGTGCCGTGAGAGCGCGGCGCAGCTCATCGGCTGCCGCCGCGTCGTCCCCGGCCGCCACATGGCAGTCGAGGCGCCAGGGCAGGACCTGGCGCGTGCGCGTGGGGGACGCCGCACGCACGCTCATGCGGCGTCCCATGCCAGGCGGATGCCGGCGAAGATCTGCCGGCGCTGGGGCAGGTCCCAGTTGCGGAAGGTGCTGCGCGCCGCGACCTCCTGGGTCGCCCACGACCCCCCGCGCAGCACGCGGTAGCCGTCGCGAAAGAAGGGCTCGGCGTACTCGCGGTACGGGAAGGGCCGGAACCCCGGGTAGCCATCGAATTCCGTGGACGTCCACTCCCAGACGTCGCCGAGCATGTGCGCGCATCCGCTGGGGGCGACGCCGGCGGGAAAGGCGCCCACGTGGGCCGGCCGGAACGACGCCTGACCGAGGTTCGCGCGTCCATGCGCCGGAGCGTCGCCCCATGGCGCCCGGGCCCTGCAGGGTGATGACGGAGCACGCCGTGCCGCGAACTCCCACTCGTCCTCTGTGGGCAGGCGCGCGCCCGCCCAGCGCGCATGGGCCTCGGCCTCGTGGAACGACACGTGGCAGAGGATCTCCCGTGGGTCGAGTTCCTCTTCGCGGCCGAACCACGTGCGGGTCCAGGCGCCGTCGCCGTGACGATTCCAGTGCAGCGGTGCGGTGATGTCCTTCCGTTGCCGCCATTCCCAGCCCTCGGCGCTCCAGTGCCGTGGGTCGTCGTACCCGCCGTCATCGATGAACGCGAGGTAGCGGCCGATGCTCACGGGATTGCGGTCGATGCGGAACGGGGCGACCTGCCGCTCATGCGGGGGCTGCTCGCAGTCAAGTGCACCGGCATGCGGTGCCGCGCCCATCACCAGCGTGCCGCCGGCGACATCGATGGGATCGGCCGCACCGACCGCGCCATCGCCGTCCGGAAGCGGCAGGGCCGTCGGCGCGTAGGCACCGGCGGGCATGAGCTGGAGCGTCTGGAGGAGGGTCTCGTCGTGCTGGGCCTCATGCTGGGCGACCATGTGCCACACGAAGCCCCCGGCCGTGAGTTCCGGGCCGTCGTCCGACAGGTCGGCATGAGCGAGGACCTCCATCGCGCGATGGCGGACGTCCGCCATGTACCGGAGCGACTGGGCGGCGTCGAGGATGCGCATCTCGCCGCGCACGGACCGCGGGGTCTCGAAGGCGTCGTACGTGGCCTGCAGGTCGGGGTGCAGGGGTGCGGTATCCGACAGGCGCGTGACGAGCCACAGCTCCTCATACGCGGCGATGTGCGCGAGGTCCCAGGCCGGGGGGCTCATGATGGGGTCCGGGGTGCGGGTGACCCACGCATCGTCCAGCGGGGCGATGAGGGCCAGGGTGCGATCGCGTACGGCGCCGAGGGCATCGGAGATGGCGACAGGGGATGCCATGGCGTCACCTTGCCCGATCCTGGGATCGGGCGCATCCCCCGCCGGCCGTACGTGGCACCACTTTGTGAGTGGGGCCACGTACGGCGGCGCGGCTACTCGGTGGAGAGGTTGGGGTCCGCCTGCTGGGTGACCGGGTGGATGGCCACGAAGTGGTCCCCGGGCGCATAGATGAGCGGGTCCAGGCGCGCGGCCTCGGCGTCCTGTCCGGATGCCGCAAGGGCCTCGCGATAGGTACCGAGGAGCTCGGCCACGTTCATGGCGTCCTCGTCACCCTCCTCGATCGCCACGATGCTCACCTTGGCGGCCTTGGACAGCCGGCGCCGGATCGCGGCCTCGTCGAGATTCCAGGCGTCATGCTGGCGCACGTACACCACGCCGCCGGTCATGCCCGAGCACAGCCATGGCCCGGGATCGCCCAGCACCACGGCCCGGCCGCCGGTCATGTACTCGAACGCGAAGCCCTTGCAGTTCGCCCGGGCACCCAGTGCGCCGATGCGGTCGTCGATGGGTCCGTCGGGCTCGCCGCCCAGCACCATGTCCGCACCGGACAGCCGGATGCCCGCGCGCGCGTCCGCGTCGCCCTGGATCAGGAAGAGCCCCCGCGATGCGCCGTAGGCGAAGGACTTGCCCACGTGGCCGCCGACCCACTCGCCGGAGTCGGAGAGGGCCTTGAGCACCTGCACCTCGCCACCGAGGGAGCACTTGCCCACGCCGTCCTGCGCGCCACCCGTCACCCGGATGCGCACGCCCTCCACGTTGAAGGCGGCGAGCCCGGAGCCCGTGGCCGCGCCATCGGTGAACCGCAGGTCCACCAGCGTGCCCGCATGTCCCTCCGGGGCGTTCTCGGCCACCTTCGCCGTGAGCCCCTCCGGGGTGTGCAGGCCCGTGCGGGCCCGCGCGATGACCCCGGCCAGGTCGGTGCCCAGGTTCCGGTCGCGTGCGGTCAGGTCGCTCTCCTCCACGGCGAGCACGGTCGCCGCCTCGAGGGCCTCCTGCGCGGCATCCGGCGCCCGGTGGGGCGGGGGAGGCGAGAAGGGGCGGAAGCGCCGGTCGCCGTCGTCCGTCGCGCCCAGCATGCGGGCGCGCGTCGGGGTGAGCAGGCCGTCCAGGTCCATCTCGGAGTGATGCGAGATCTGCGCGAGCCGGTCGGATTGGCCGACGAGGTCCTGCACCTCGTCCACGCCCATCTCGCCGGCGATGCGTCGCATGGCCTCGCCCATCTCGGTGAAGTAGCGCATCAGCGCCTCGACGGCGGGCTCGTACACGCGGGGCACGAAGCGCTTCAGGCCGCGGTGCTGGGCCTCCTCCTCGTCCATCTGCGTGGCGATGCCCACGTGGCACGTGTCCAGCTGGCATCCGCGGCAGATCGTGCAGCCGATGGCCACCATGGAAGCGGTTCCGAACCCCAGCCGGTTGGCGCCCAGGCAGATGAGCTTGATGGCATCGGCGGCCGTGCGCAGGCCGCCATCGGCCCAGATCTCCACCCGGTCGCGGATCCCGGCCTCGACCAGCGCATGGTGCGCCAGCACCGTGCCGATCTCGCATGGCAGGCCTGCGCGGCGCAGGGCGTGCAGGCGGGCGGCGCCCGTTCCGCCGTCGAACCCGGAGAGCGTGAGCACGTCCGCTCCGGCCTTCGCGATGCCCACCGCGATCGTGCCGATGCCCGGCACCACCGGGACCTTCACGATCACCTTGGCGTAAGGGTTGGCCGTCTTGAGCTCGTCGATGAGCTGGGCCAGGTCCTCGATCGAGTACAGGTCATGGTTGTTCGACGGGCTGATCAGGTCCGAGCCGACGGTGGCGTTCCGCGCCGCCGCGATGGCCTCGGTCACCTTGGAGCCGGGCAGGTGCCCGCCCTCGCCGGGCTTCGCGCCCTGGCCGATCTTGATCTCGATCCACTCCGAGGCGTTCATCAGCAGCGACGACACCCCGAACCGGCCCGAGGCGATCTGCACCCCACGGTGCTTCGGGTACTTGCCGTACATGTCGCGGATCTCGCCGCCCTCGCCGTTCATGCACAGCATGTCGGCGCGGAAGGCGGCCTCCGCGTAGGCGCGGAAGGGCGTCTCGCCCTGGCTGCCGAACGACATCGACGAGATGACGTACGGCAGGTCGTGCTCGCCCACGCGGCTCGACACGCGTGCGGCGGGGATGCGCTCGCCCTCGGGCGCCAACTGGACGCCGATTGCGTGGCGCAGCGCCACGGGCTGGTCGTCCTCGAGCGCCTGGCAGGTCTCGGCGAATTCCTCGTAGCCGCGCTCGCTGTTGGCCACCCGTGCAAGCGCCTTCCACACCTTCGGGTACATGCGCGGCAGCTTCACCTTGCCGCCGCCATCCTCGCCAGCGCGGATCACGCGACCGTGCTCGGCCAGCACGTCCAGCCGGTCGAAGCCAAGGCCACGTCCCTCGGAGGCGCAGAAGCCCGGGATCCCCAGGATCTCCAGCACCTCCGGGGCGATGCCGATCGCCGACACCAGACGTCCGTAGCCCCGGATCTCGTGGATTCCGAGGGTCGAGAGGACCTTCTCGAGGCCCTTCTGCAGGCCCTCCAGCAGGCGCCCGGCCGCGGCCTCGGGCTCGGGCGATCCGTCAACCGCCTGCTCCACCATCGCGTACGGGCACACCGCGTTGGCCCCGACGCCGATGGCCACCACGATGTCGTGGACGTTGCGGATGCCGGCGGCCTTGAGGACCACGCTCACCCGGCGACGGAGGGCGGCGCCGTCCTCGTCGAACTCCTCGCGCAGTGCCTTGTCCACTGCGGCCACGGCGAGGTGGGGGTCGCACACCCGCTGCTGGGCGGTCGCCAGGCGGTCCTCGAGCACGAGGATCTCCGCTCCGGCACGCACCGCGTCGATCGCGGCCTCGCGGAGGCGTGCCACGTGCTCGCGCGTGGAGTGGTCCGTCGAGAAGTAGAGGGGCAGCCGCGCGTAACGGTCGGCCCACGCCGCCTCGACGTCCTCCATCACCGCCACGCCCTGGCCGGCCGCCACCCGCCGGAGTTCCGGCAGGCTCACCTGCACGCCCGGGCGCATGGCGCCCAGGATTATCGGCATGCGCAATTCGCAGCGCTGCGGCGGCTCGGGCTCCACGCCCTCGATCGGCGGACGCCGGCCCAGCACCACGCGCGTCGAGAAGTGCTCCACCTCACGCTCGCGGTCGATCGCGGGGTTGGTGACCACGGCCACGGTCTCCTGCAGGTAGTCCGAGACCGGAAGGGGCACGGGGGACAGGGGGCCGAGCGGGCCGTCCCACCCGAGCGATCCGATGGGCTCGGCGCCGCGGTCGGCATGGAACTGGACCTGCTGCTTGTCGCCGTCGATCCAGCCCGCCGAGGCGAGGAGGTCGGCGAGGG
>CAZPAT010000016.1:14014-15986 GCA_964584485.1 uncultured Bifidobacterium sp. | reverse complement strand
GCCACCTGGTCCACGGAGTTCGGCATGAGGGTCGAGACGCATTCGCCCTTGCGCAGCCCCCGGGCAATGAGCGCGTTGGCGATGCGGCTCGCCCGCGCGTCGATCTCGCCGTAGGTTACCCAGGCGCCGTCGCCGAACCGGATGTACGGCCGGTCGGGATGCGCCTCGGCGCGCTCGCGGAGGATGCGCGGGAGGACCCACCCCGTCGTGTCCTCCCGCGTGTACCAGTCACTCCATTCGGAAGCCATGCGGGCAGGCTACCGGGGCGCCCAAATCACTGTGGTACCTTCCCGGACCCGCCAACGACCGGAGGCTTCCCCGTGGGCAAGACCGGCCAGCGCATCGCCGTGACCCTGGCATGCCAGGACTGCAAGAGGCGCAACTACCAGTCGAACAAGAGCAAGCGCAACACGCCTGACCGCGTGTCGCTCTCGAAGTACTGCCGCTGGTGCGGCCGGCACACGGAGCACCGCGAGACGCGGTAGGGAGGTCCCGCCGGCTCGCCGGCGCGGGGAACACAGGGTCGTAGCTCAATTGGTAGAGCACCGGTCTCCAAAACCGGGGGTTGGGGGTTCGAGTCCCTCCGGCCCTGTCCAGCAGAACGCGACAGACTGAGAAGGCCGCCAGCCAGATGGCACGCATCCGCCCGTCAAAGGGCCAGAGCTCGGGCGAACCGGGCCCCGACGAATCCGGCCCCGGCGGGGCCGAGCCGCCGCCCGTGCCCGGCCGGCGGAAGAAGAAGTCATCCGGCGGCCAGCCCAAGGCGCAGCCCCGCCCGCGCCAGCAGGCGAAGAACGAGAAGGCCGGGACGGTCACCAAGTCGGTCCAGGAGGGGCGCAGCCGTCGCTACCTGGGTGAGGTGACGACCGAGCTGAAGAAGGTCACCTGGCCGAACCGGGCACAGCTCTTCCAGGCCACCGCCGTCGTGCTGATATTCGTCGCCGTGGTGGCGATCTACCTCGGGGTCGTCGACGCTCTCATGAGCACCCTCGTCGACGCCATCTTCTAGGAGAAGTATTTGCTGCGCTGGTACGTCATCAACACCTACTCGGGTCACGAGAACAAGGTGCGGGCCAACATCCTCCGCCGCGTGGAGACCCAGCACCGCAAGCGGTCGATCCGCGAGGTCGTCGTGCCCACCGAGCAGGTGGTCGAGACCAACAAGGACGGGCAGAAGGTGCAGACCGAGCGTCGCACGCTGCCCGGCTACGTGCTGGTCAACATGGACATGGGCGATGACGACGCCTGGTCGCTCATCAAGGACACCCCGGGTGTCACCGGCTTCGTCGGGGCCACGAAGAACGATGACCACCGCCCGCCGCCCCTGACGCGCTCGGAGGTCGACCGCCTGCTGCACACGCAGACCGAGAGCCGCCCGAAGGTGCGCGCGGAGTTCACCGTGGGCGAGAGCATCAAGGTCATCTCGGGCCCGTTGTCGGACTTCACCGGCGAGATCGCCGAGATCAACGCCGAGCAGGGCCGCGTGAAGGTGCTCGTGTCCATCTTCGGTCGCGAGACGCCCGCCGAACTGTCATTCGACCAGGTGAAGAAGCTCACGTAGGCACGGGCGCGTGCACCCGGCCGGCGCTACCCGCTGGCCATTCGCGCGCGCAGATGTATGATCCCGGGCCGCTCGAGACGGCCCCCGTCCGGAAGGTCACGCCCGCATGGCGAAGAAGGTCCTGCAGATCATCAAGCTCCACATCCCCGCGGGGGGTGCCTCGCCGGCGCCTCCGGTGGGTCCGGCGCTGGGTGCCGCGAGCATCAACATCATGGACTTCTGCAAGGCGTTCAACGCCGAGACGCAGAACCTCGGCGGGGTCATCACCCCGGTGGAGATCTCGGTGTACGAGGACCGCTCGTTCTCGTTCATCACCAAGACCCCCCCGGCGGCCGTCCTCATCAAGGAGGCCATCAAGCTGCCCAAGGGCTCCCCGGAGTCGCACCGCACCAAGGTGGGCACCATCACGCG
>CAZPAT010000016.1:0-13914 GCA_964584485.1 uncultured Bifidobacterium sp. | reverse complement strand
AGCTGCCCAAGGGCTCCCCGGAGTCGCACCGCACCAAGGTGGGCACCATCACGCGTGCCCAACTGCAGCAGATCGCCGAGACCAAGATGCAGGACCTGAACGCGAACGACATCGACGCCGCCATCTCCATGATCGCGGGCACCGCCCGCTCGATGGGCGTCACGGTGGAGGGCTAGGGAATGTCCAGGCACGGCAAGCGCTACGACGACGCCAAGGCGCAGATCAACCCCGAGGGGAACTACGCCCCGCTCGACGCCTTCCGGCTGCTGGTCAGCCAGGAGGTCGCCCGCTTCGACACCACGGTCGAGGCGCACTTCCGCCTGGGCGTGAACGTCCGCCACGCGGAGGAGCAGCTGCGCGGCACCATCGCCCTGCCCCACGGCACCGGACGCGCCGTCACGGTGGCGGTGTTCGCCGAGGGCGAGAAGGCGCGCGAGGCCGAGGAGGCCGGCGCGCAGGTCGTGGGCGGCGAGGACCTGGTGAAGCGTGTCGAGGAGGGCTTCACCGACTTCGACGTGGCCATCGCCACCCCCGACATGATGGGCGCCGTCGGCCGTCTCGGCCGCGTGCTCGGCCCGTCGGGCAAGATGCCCAACCCGAAGACCGGCACGGTCACGTTCGACGTGGGCAAGGCCGTCGCGGACGTCATCGGCGGCAAGGTCGAGTACCGCACCGACCGCGCCGGCATCGTGCACATCGGCCTTGGCAAGAAGTCGTTCACGGCCGAGCAGCTCACCGAGAACTACGCGGCCATCCTGGACGAGATCCTGCGTGCGAAGCCGGCTGCGACCAAGGGCAAGTACATCACGTCGATCAGCATCGCCCAGACCATGGGCCCCGGCATCGACATCGACCCGCAGTACACCCAGAACCTGCTCGAGGAGGCCACGGCCTAGGGGCGCGGCACCGCACGGCAGACCGACCGAAGATCACGGGGGCGGCCAACCGGTCGCCTTGAACCAGGGGGAAACCCCGACCCGTGTGAGGACGGAGCCACTGGGGGAGCGCCCGGCCATGCGCCGCGCGTCACCTCCTCCCGGCCCGCCCTCGCGCGGCTGGCAGAGGAGGAGGTGAGGAACTGAACAGGGAGCAGAAGGCAGAGGCCATCGCGGCGATCGCGGAGCGCCTCTCCACCACCGACACCGTCATCGCGACGGCGTTTCATGGCCTGAGCGTCCGCGAGGTCGAGGACCTGCGTGGCGCGCTCCGCGAGGCCGACGCCCACTTCCAGGTCGTCAAGAACACCCTCGCGCGTCGTGCATGCGACGAAACCGGTCGCGAGGCCCTGCTCGAGTACCTCGAGGGACAGACCGCTCTGGTCTGGGCGAATGGCGACCCGGCCATGATTGCGAAGGCCCTGAATGGCTTCGCGAAGTCCACGGAGGACCGGCTGAGCATGAAGGGCGGCATCCTCGATGGCGCCCCCATCTCGGCTGACGAGCTCAAGCGGCTCGCCGCCCTCCCGCCCCGCGACGAGCTGCTCGCCCGCCTGGTGGGCGGCGTGGCCAGCCCGCTGCAGGGCACCGCCAATGCGCTGAACAGCCTCATCTCCGGCATGGCCCGCGCCCTCGGCGCGTACCACGCCCAGCGCGCGGCCGAGCCCGGCGCAGCCACGGAGGCCCCGGCCGCCGAGCAGGCACCGGAGGCCGAGGCCAGCACCGATGACACCGCCGAGGCAGCGCCCGACGCGCCCGCCGAGGACACCCCGGAGGCCGTGCAGGAGCCGGCAGCCGACGACAACGCGGACGCCGAGCCGGCTGCCGATGACACCACGGAAGGAGACTGACGATGGCGATGACCACCGAGGAGTGGATCGAGGAGCTCAAGGGCATCTCGGTGCTCGAGCTGAGCGAGCGCATCTCGGCGCTCGAGGAGGCCTTCGGCGTGAGCGCCGCGGCCGCCCCGGTCGCGGTTGCCGCGGCCCCGGCTGCAGGCGGGGGCGAGGGCGGCGGCGACGCCGAGCAGGACTCGTTCACCGTCACGCTCGACGCGGCCGGCGACAAGAAGATCCAGGTGATCAAGGTCGTCCGTGCCGTCACCGGCCTGGGCCTCAAGGAGGCCAAGGACCTCGTCGATGGCGCCCCCGGCACCATCAAGGAGGGCGTGGCCAAGGAGGAGGCCGAGCAGATCAAGTCGCAGGTCGAGGAGGCCGGCGGGTCCGTCTCGCTCTCGTAGCGACGACCTCATCCTGATGTGCCCGACGGCCCGGGTGGCAATGCGCCACCCGGGCCGTTTGCTTACCTGCATCTCCATGCCAGGCCTCCTCGCGCGCATGGCGGGGGCCGCGCTGGTCGCGGCTGCCTCCTCATCCCCCGCCCTCGGCGTCGTGTCGCAGGGTGTCTTCCGCATGGGCGCGGACGCGTCGTGGGCACGCGGCATCACGGGCGCGGCCACGCAGGTCGCGGTGCTGGACCAGGGCTTCGGTGGCCTGGCCGAGTCCATCGCCGCCGGCGAGTTGCCGCCGCTTTCATCAATGGAGACCCGCTCGTTCGACCCGGTCCACGGTCTGGAGGGGCGCGACAACCTCGGCGGGCGCACCCAGCACGGCACGAGGATGGCCGAGATCGTCCACGACGTCGCCCCGGGCGCGCGCCTGGTGTTGGTGAACTACGACGACATCGGCGGCTTCGTCCGTGCGGTCGAGTGGATCGCGGCCAGCGGCATCCCGGTGGTCAGCCATTCGAACAGCCTCCTCGGGGGGCCGTTCGACGGCAGCGGCGTGCTTGCCCAGGCCGTCAATGGCGCGGCGGCCCGCGGGGTGCTGTGGGTCAACTCATCAGGCAACTTCGGCGAGCGGCACTGGCGGGGCGTGCCCGGGCCCGCGGGTACCGAGATCCCCATCAGCCCGCGGCCGGGCGAGACGATGGCGTTCGGGCTGGGCTGGAGCGGCGCCGGCGCCGAGGCGGTCCTGCTGGTCCAGCGCCTGCGGGGCGACGGGTCGTGGGCCGAGGTGGCCCGCAGCGACCGCACCCGTCGCACGCCACCCGTGGCGGTGGACGGAGGCGCGTGGCGCCTGGTGGTGATGCGCACCGCGGGTGCCGAGGTCCCGGTGGACGTGTTCTCGCGCACCGTCGGCTTCGGGGCGGCCGCCACCGCGGATGGCAGCGTGGCCACCCCCGGTGACGCCCTGGGCTCGCTCTCGGTGGGCGCGGTGAGCTGGCGCGGCACGGCGCCCGAGCGGTACTCGTCGCGCGGCCCCACCCAGGATGGTCGCTCCAAGCCCGACCTGGTGGGGCCCACGTACGTCACGTCCAATCGGCTCTTCCCGGGTACCGCGGGCACCTCCGCATCCACGGCGCACGTGGCGGGCGCGGCGGCGCTCATCCGCGACGAGCGGATCGCCACCGGGGCGCGCAGCGACGTGTGGGCCCTGCGCGCGGAGATCCTGCGGCGGGCGAAGCGGCTGGGCGACCGCGCGGCGACGGGCGCAGGGATGGCGCGCGTGGACGTGGTGCGCCCCCGCGTGCGGCTGGTCGTGCCCTCCGGGCGGCGCCCCGTGGTGAGGGTGCGGGCCACCGATGCCGGCACCATGGCGGCGGTGGAGCTGCGGCTGAATGGCCGTGTGATGCGCACCCGTCCCGGCCCCGTACTCGCGCAGCGCATCTGGTTGCGCGACGGGCGCAACCGCATCGAGGTGCGTGCCCGCGACCTCGCCGGCAACGAGGCAGTCGTGCGTCGCACGGTGACCCGCCGATGATCGTCCGCGTCGCAGGACTGTCCGTTTCCCTGGCGCTGGCCGGCATCGTGCCGGCCCAGGGCGCGACCGGCGCGGGCCCCGTGAGCGTGATCGCCTCGCGGGGTCACGGCGACGGCGTAGCCGCGGCCCTGCGCGCGGCGGCTCTGCCGGTCGTGCGACGGAGTGGCGCGATGATGCAGGTGAACGCACCGGCGGCGCGCATTGCCGCCATCCGTCGTCTGCCCGGGGTGGCAGCGGCCTATCCGGCGCCCGGGGGAGTCCCCGCCACGGATCCTGAGGAGGATCCCGGCGCGAAGGTCACGCCCGTGGCGGGCCCCGTGATGAGCGAGGGCCTCGAGCGCATCGGCGCCGATGCGCTCCAGTCGCTCGCCCGCGACGGGCGCGGGGTGACCATCGCCGTGCTCGACCTGGGGTTCGGGCCCATCTCGCGCGTCGTGGGGCTGCAGCGCCGGAAGGAGCTTCCGCCTTCGTCGCGGCTCGAGACGGCCAGCTTCGATCCGGCGTGGGGCTTCGCCGGCCGGAATGCCTACGGCAACCCCACCAACCACGGCGAGCTCGTGGCGCAGACGGTGTACGACTTCGCGCCCGCCGCCCGCTACCTGTTCGTCAACTACCACACCGAGCAGGACTTCCAGGCCGCCGTGGACTGGCTCATCGCGCGTCGCCCGGATGTCGTGGTCCACAGCAACAGCTTCCTCGAGGGGCCGTTCGACGGCACCGGGGCCGCCGCCCAGGCCGTTGACCGCGCCGCGGCGGCGGGAATCGCGTGGGTCAACTCCGCGGGCAACTACGCCGAGCGCCATTGGGAGGGCACCTGGGCGGACGGCGATGGGGACGATGTGCTCGACTGGCCGCGCACCCCCGGGTGGTCGTTCCCCGTCGCGCCCGGGAAGCCCATCACGTTCGCCCTGTCCTGGGACCAGCCCGAGGGCGCCGAGGTGACCGACCTGGACCTCGTGCTGGAGAAGCTGACGCCGGGCGGATGGGCTGCGGTGGCCGCCTCGCGCGACTCCCAGTTGGCGGGCGCTCCCCCGGCGGAGCGCCTCACCGGCATCCCGTCGGGTGATGGCGGCGAGTTCCGGGTGCGCGTGGCGCTGGCCGGGGGTCCGCCGCCACCGGGCACGCTCACCATGTTCTCGCGTGAGATCCCCATGGACGCCATCGGCGATCCCGGGCCGGGCAGCATTCCCACGCCGGGCGACGCCGATGGGGCCATCGCCGTGGGCGCCGTCGAGTGGAAGAGCAACGCCATCAAGGCGTACTCATCGCGCGGGCCCACCGACGACGGACGCCTCAAGCCTGACCTCACGGCGCCCACGAACACGCGGGTGCAGACGCCCACCGGGCCGCGGTCGGTCGGGGGCACGTCGAACGCCGCCCCGAACGCCGCGGGGGCCATCGCGCTGCTCATCGCGGCCCGCCGCCGGGCCGGCGCTCCGCTCGACCTCACGGCCCTCGGCGAGCTGCTCGCCACGCAGGCCCTGGACCTCGGGCTGCCGGGACCCGATGACGTCTTCGGCGCCGGACGCGTGCGCGTGGATGTGGACCCGCCCGAGATCCGCATGACCGCGCGCCCGCGCCGGTCGGAGGCGAGGTTGCCCGTGCGCGTGGGCGCGGAGATCGGCGACGCCTCGCGCGTGGTGGGCTGGAGCGTGGCGGTCGATGGCCGCACCGTTGCGCGCCGGTGGGGCGAGGTGGGCCGTCCCGTCGCCCTCGGGTCGCGTTGGATGGCGGATGGCCTGCACGAGGTCGTGGTGACGGCACGTGACTGGCCGGGGAACGTCTCCACGCGCCGCATGGACGTGTTCGTCGACTCCCGGCCGCCGCGCGTCACGTCGCTGCGCCTCCAGCGGGCATCGGCGGCGGGGACGGGCGCCCGCGTTGCGGCGTCGCGCGGGGCGCGGTTGGCGCTCGTGGCGCGCGATGCCAGCCCGGCGCGGCTGGCGATTACCCTGCGCGCCCCGGACGGCCGGGAGATCCGCCGCGTGGTGCGCTTCCGCGGCACCGTGCGCCGGGACCTCGCACTCGGGTCACTGCCGGCGGGCCGGTATGTCGCGACGGTCGTCGCGCGGGACGCCGCCGGGCACGCGCGCACCACCACGCGGGCGCTTCGCCTGCCCGTCCGCTGACCGAACATCGGGCGCCCGCGCGCGCGATTTCGCAGAATCCCGGTGCACGCGCGCCAGCGCCCCGTTCATCCTTCCCCAACCGAGGTATGCAATGCCGCTCGATCGCGAAACCAAGAGCAAGCTGAGGGACCGGGTGTCCCTCGCCAACAAGTCCAACGTCGAGGAGGTCGTCGCCGAGGTCGAGGCCGCCCGTGCGGGCCTCGCGCCCGACGACAAGGACTACGACCGCCTCGGCGGTTGGCTGGAGGACCTCTCCCACATCGCCGGCGGCAAGGTCATCGGCCGCACGGGTGACCCGGGCGGGCTCCAGGGCTGATTCCGGTGAGTCCTCCGGCCGGCCCCGCGCCGGCCGGAGGATTCCTCAGCGCCTCGTGCGCGTGGCCCGTGCCGACAGCAGCCGCTGCAGCCGCCGGGTCTCCGCCAGGGCGTTGACCTGGCGCCGGTCCGCGGCGCTCCAGTGCCCGCGCCGCAGGCGCTCCTCGCGCCCCTCGCGGGCCTCCACCCAGCGCTCGTAGCTCTGGATCAACTGGTTGACCGAATCAGCCAGGGCGATACCGGCGGGCGTCGGCCGGAAGGGGCCGCCATCGAGCGCGAGCCCGTCGCCCGCCACCCACGACAGTTCGCCCGTGCCGTCATCGGCCACCACGCGGAGCGCGTCCGGCCCCACCCGCACCTGCGTGCCGTGCCACTCGCGCTTGAGCACCCCGGGCTCGACGGCCGGGCGGAACCCGAAGGCGCGGAGTCGGCGCCGCTCCTGCGGCGACGACCACACCTGATGGGTGGCGTCGAGGAGCGGCACGAGGCGCTCGAGGATGGCCTCGCCCGCGGCTGCGGCGTCGGTGCCCTGGGGTTCGCGTTCCACGCGGTGAGTATGGCGACCGTCGCGGCGGAGTGCCGCGACATGGCCATGGCCGGGCGGATGGTGTAAGATCGCCGTTCCGCCGTCGCCGCCCCTCGCGCCTATCGCCCGGCGCGGCGGCGTTCGGTGGACGCGTACGACGTGCCCGCACCGCTGCCCGCTCACATACTCCGCGTCTTCGCGCCCACGGCGCCTGCCGCCGCATGCCCGTTCACCACCGAGCTCACGTCAGGAGGCTCTGCGACTTGAGCACGCCCACCGCCCGCCGCACCCGGGAGAGGGAGTTCTTCCCGATCGCCGGCACCAGGGGAACCAAGGATGACGCGCCGCGCATCCCCGACGTCCCCAACCTGATCGCCATCCAGCGCGCCAGCTTCGACCAGTTCCTCGCCGAGGGGCTGCGCGAGACCGTGGATGACATCTCGCCGATCCAGGACTTCACCGGCACGCTCATGGTGGAGTTCGGCCCCTACACCATCGGGGGCTGGGAGCCCGGCATGCCGTTCGACGAGATCATGCCGAACAACCCCATCAAGGAGTGCCGCGAGAAGGACATGACCTACGCGGCACCGCTGACGATGGAGGTCTCCTTCGTCAACAAGGAGACCGGCGAGATCCGCCGCCAGAAGGTCTTCATGGGCGACCTCCCGCTCATGACCGACTGGGGCACGTTCATCATCAACGGCACCGAGCGCGTCATCGTGACGCAGTTGGTGCGCTCGCCGGGCGCCTACCTGATGGAGCCGAAGGACCGCGAGAAGCAGGTCTTCATCGCGAACCTCATGCCCGCCCGTGGCTCGTGGGTGGAGCTCGAGATCGACAAGAAGGGCGTGGTCAACGTCCGCATCGACCGCAAGCGCAAGCTGCCGGTCACCACCCTGCTCTTCGCCCTGGGGTACACGCGGGACGACGTGCGCAACCTGTTCCCGCATCCGCTCGACAAGAAGCGCGTGAACCCCTTCATCGAGGCCACCCTCGAGAAGGACCCCACCGAGGGCGCCGCCGCATCCGGCAACGCGAAGTCGCTGCAGGAACTGGGCGCGATCGTGGCCGAGATGCAGGAGATCGCGAAGGACATCGACACGGTGCCGGGCGACGACCGGACCCGCATCGAGTCCGAGCTGGAGCGCCTCGAGAAGCGCGTGGACCTGCGGTCGGGCGACCTGATGCAGAACGCCCTGATCGAGGTGTTCAAGAAGCAGCGCCCGGGCGAGCCGCCGACCGAGGTGAACTCGCTGAACCTGGTGCGCGGCCTGTTCTTCGACCCCAAGCGCTATGACCTGACGAAGGTCGGCCGCTACAAGCTGGACGCCCGCCTCTCCGCGGACGGCACCACCGACACCCGCACGCTCGCGAACCCTCGCTTCACCGGGTCGCGCACGGGCATGCGCGATGACCTCGTGGAGCTGATCAAGCGCCTCGTGGACCTGCCGATCCGCTACGGCATCGATGAGGAGTCGAAGGACTTCGCCGCCGACGGCATCCTGCTGCCGCGCGACGAGATGGTGCACGAGCTCGATGAGTACGAGCACTTCGGCAACCGCCGCCTGCGCACCGTGGGCGAGCTCATCCAGGAGGCCTTCCGCATCGGCCTGTACCGGATGGAGCGCGTCGTGCGCGAGCGGATGAGCACCGAGGACCCGGACACCATCACCCCGCAGACCATCATCAACATCCGTCCCGTGGTCGCAGCGCTGAAGGAGTTCTTCGGCTCGTCGCAGCTGTCGCAGTTCATGGACCAGACCAACTCGCTTGCGGGCCTCACCCACCGTCGCCGCCTGTCGGCGCTTGGCGCCGGAGGGCTCACCCGCGAGCGCGCGCCCATCGAGGTGCGCGACGTGCACCCCACCCACTACGGGCGCATGTGCCCCATCGAGACCCCCGAGGGCCCGAACATCGGCCTGATCGGCTCGCTGTCGGCCCACGCAACCGTGAACGAGTTCGGCTTCATCCAGACGCCCTACCGCGTGGTGAAGGGCGGCAAGCTGCAGAAGGACGGCACCGGCGACTGGGAGATCGTCTGGCTCGACGCCACCCAGGAGGAGAACCGGATCATCGCCCAGGCGAGCGCCGAGGTGGACCGCAACGGCAAGCTGCTCGAGGACGAGGTGCTGTGCCGCCGCAACGGCCAGCCCGTGCTGGTCACCGCCAAGGACGTCGAGTACATGGACGTGTCGCCGGACCAGATCGTGTCGGTGGCCACCGCGCTGATCCCGTTCCTCGAGCACAACGACGCCAACCGCGCGCTGATGGGCGCCAACATGCAGCGGCAGGCCGTGCCGCTCATGGTGAGCGAGGCGCCGCTGGTGGGCACCGGCATGGAGCACCGTGCCGCCGTGGACACCGGTGACGTGGTCGTTGCCCGCCGCGCGGGAACGGTGTCCGCGGTCGATGCCACGCGCATCATCGTGGAGGCACGCGGCGGTGAGCACGACTCCTACGAGCTCGAGAAGTTCGTGCGGAGCAACCAGGGCACGATCATCCACCAGAAGCCCATCGTCGGGATGGGCGAGAAGGTGGAGGCAGGCCAGGTGCTGGCCGACGGCTCGTCCACGGACCAGGGCGAGCTGGCGCTGGGCAAGAACATGCTCGTCGCCTTCATGTCCTGGGAGGGCTACAACTTCGAGGACGCGATCATCGTGTCGCAGCGCCTCGTGAAGGACGACGTCCTGTCCTCGATCCACATCGAGGAGTACGAGATCGACGCCCGCACCACGAAGCTGGGCGCCGAGGAGATCACCCGCGACATCCCCAACCGCTCGGAGGAGTCGCTTGCCGACCTCGACGAGCGCGGGGTGGTGCGCATCGGTGCCGAGGTGTCCTCGGGCGACCTCCTGGTGGGCAAGGTCACGCCGAAGGGCGAGACTGAGCTGACCGCGGAGGAGAAGCTGATCCGCGCCATCTTCAAGGAGAAGGCCGGCGAGGTGCGCGACACCTCGCTGAAGGTTCCCCATGGCGAGGGCGGCAAGGTCATCGACGTGAAGACGTTCAACCGCGAGGCCGGCGACGACCTGCCCGCGGGCGTGAACGAACTGGTGCGCGTGTACGTGGCCAAGCGACGCAAGATCGCCGAGGGCGACAAGCTCGCCGGCCGCCACGGCAACAAGGGCGTCATCTCCAAGATCGTTCCCGACGAGGACATGCCGTTCCTCGAGGACGGAACGCCGATCGACATGATCCTGAACCCGCTCGGCGTGCCGAGCCGCATGAACATCGGCCAGATCCTCGAGACCCACCTCGGATGGGCTGCGGCCACCGGGTGGCAGAAGGAGGGCTCCGGTTCCACGCGCCGCACGTTCGTGGCGACGCCGGTGTTCAACGGCGCGAGCCCCGAGGACGTGGACCGCGTGCTGGCCGAGTGGTCCGCTGCGCACGCCGACGAGCCCATTGACCTGCGGGTGCGCCCCGACGAGATCGACGGGCGCAGGGTGAGCGGCAAGTTCCGCCTGTTCAACGGTCGCACGGGCGAGCCGTATGACGGCCGCGTGACCGTGGGCTACATGTACATGCTGAAGCTTCTGCACCTCGTGGACGACAAGATCCACGCGCGCTCCACGGGGCCGTACTCGCTCGTCACCCAGCAGCCGCTGGGCGGCAAGGCGCAGTTCGGCGGGCAGCGGTTCGGCGAGATGGAGGTGTGGGCACTGGAGGCCTACGGCGCCGCCTACACGCTGCAGGAGATGCTCACCATCAAGAGCGACGACACCGTCGGCCGCGTCAAGGCCTACGAGGCGATCGTCAAGGGCGAGAACATCCAGGAGCCCTCGATCCCCGAGAGCTTCAAGGTGCTGCTGAAGGAGATGCAGAGCCTCGCGCTGGACGTCCGCATCGAGGGCGGTGCCGGCGCCGATACCGCCGCACGCGAGGACGATGAGCTCCTGCGCGCGGCCGAGGAGCTGGGCATCGACCTGTCCGGCGCCCCGCTGCCGATCGAGGAGGAGCTCGAGCGGGAGGCCGAGGAGGCCCGGGAGGCCGAGAAGGTGGCGGCCGGAGCGGGTGACGGAGGCGACGACCAGGGCGACGCGGAGGACGGCAAGTGATCGACATCAACAACTTCGATGCCATCAAGATCGGCCTCGCCTCGTCGAAGCAGATCCGGCAGTGGTCCTCGGGCGAAGTGACCAAGCCCGAGACCATCAACTACCGCACGCTCAAGCCCGAGAAGGATGGGCTCTTCTGCGAGAAGATCTTCGGTCCCACCAAGGACTGGGAGTGCTACTGCGGCAAGTACAAGCGCGTCCGGTACAAGGGCATCATCTGCGAGCGCTGCGGCGTGGAGGTGACCCGTGCCAAGGTGCGCCGCGAGCGCATGGGCCACGTCGACCTGGCCGCGCCCGTCAGCCACATCTGGTTCTTCAAGGGCGTCCCCAGCCGCATCGGGTACATCCTCGACCTGGCCCCGAAGGAACTCGAGAAGGTTCTCTACTTCGCGGCGTCCATCGTCACCACGGTGGACACCGAGAAGCGCGATGCCGACCTCGGGACCCTGCAGGAGCAGGTGGACGAGGCGGTGCAGGGCTACGTGCAGGAGCGGGACATCCGTGCCCAGGAACTGCGCGAGCGCCTGGATCGTCGCGTCAACTGGCTGCGCGAGCGCGAGACCGAGGGCTTCGACGTCGAGGACGAGTTCTGGGTGGAGGACATCGCCACCACGCGCGACCCGGAGAACCCCGACGCGCCGCCGGTGCCGAAGGAGCTCAGCGACGCCGAGTGCAAGTCGATCGAGTCGGAGATGCGCAAGGAGACCGACGCGCTCATCCGCGACGACGAGCGGTACACCGAGGAGTCGGTGGAGCGCATTCAGGAGGCGTGGGCGAAGTTCAAGGAGATCAAGCCCCGCGACGTCATCAACGACGACCAGCTGTTCCGCGAGATGCGGGACCGGTTCGGGTCGCCCTATGGCTTCGGTGAGTACTTCGAGGGCGGCATGGGCGCCTCCGCCATCCGCAAGCTGCTCGAGGACTTCGACCTCGAGGCCGAGGCCGTGACGCTGCGCGAGGTCATCCAGACCTCGCGCGGCCAGCGCCACGCCCGCGCGCTGAAGCGCCTGCGGGTCTGCTCGGCATTCATCCACTCGGACAACCGCCCGGAGTGGATGATCCTGGAGGCCGTCCCGGTGATCCCGCCGGAACTGCGCCCGATGGTGCAGCTGGACGGCGGCCGCTTCGCGACGTCCGACCTGAACGACCTCTACCGCCGCGTCATCAACCGCAACAACCGCCTGAAGCGACTGCTCGACCTCGGCGCCCCCGAGATCATCGTGAACAACGAGAAGCGCATGCTGCAGGAGTCGGTGGATGCGCTGTTCGACAACGGGCGCCGCGGCCGCGCGGTGACGGGCCCGGGCAACCGCCCGCTCAAGTCGCTGTCGGACATGCTCAAGGGCAAGCAGGGCCGCTTCCGCCAGAACCTGCTGGGCAAGCGGGTGGACTACTCGGGGCGCTCGGTCATCGTGGCCGGCCCCGAGCTGCGCCTGTACCAGTGCGGCCTGCCCAAGCTGATGGCGCTCGAGCTGTTCAAGCCGTTCATCATGAGCCGCCTGGTCGAGCGCAAGCAGGTGCAGAACATCAAGGCGGCCAAGAAAATGGTCGACTCGATGATCCCCGAGGTGTGGGACGTGCTCGAGGAGGTCATCGCCGAGCACCCGGTGCTGCTGAACCGCGCGCCGACGCTCCACCGCCTGGGAATCCAGGCATTCGAGCCGGTGCTGGTGGAGGGCAAGGCCATCCAGCTGCACCCGCTGGTGTGCACCGCCTTCAACGCCGACTTCGACGGCGACCAGATGGCCGTGCACCTCCCGCTGTCGGTGGAGGCCCAGTCCGAGGCACGCATCCTCATGCTGTCGGCCAACAACATCCTGTCCCCGGCGCACGGCCGGCCGATCGCCGTGCCCAGCCAGGACATGATCCTCGGCCTCTACTACCTGACCTACTGCCCCACCGTGTACGTGCGCGAGAAGGGCGAGTCGGGCAACGGCCGCGCCATCGAGACCATCGACCTGTGGGACTCCGAGGACCGGACCTACGTGATCCCGAAGGGGCACGAGGCCCGCATCGAGGGCGTCACCGACTGGGTGGCAAACCCCTTCAAGGAGGCGCCGCAGGCGCCGCCGCGCGCATTCCGCGGCGACGACGAGCTGCTCGGCGCGCTCGACCACGGCATCGTGGGGCTGCAGGACCTGGTGGAGATCCGCCAGAACCCGGAGCACGCCGCCGGCCGCCTGGTCACCACCGCGGGCCGTGTGCTGTTCAACCACGAACTGCGGGTGCAGCTGGATGAGCTCCTGGCCCACGTGGCGGAGCCGCACCCCTACCCGTGGCAGAACCGCGTGTTCACCAAGCGCGAGCTCGGGGAGTTCATCGAGGAGCTCGTGGACCTGTACGGCGCCACCACGGTGTCGATGCTGCTCGACACCTTCAAGGCGCTCGGCTTCCGCTACGCGAGCCAGTCGGGCATCACGATCTCCAAGAACGACGTGGTGATCCCGCCTGAGAAGCCCGAGATCCTCGCCAAGTACGACGCCGAGGTGCAGAGGTTCGAGGACTTCTTCGCCGAGGGCCTCATGACGGCCGAGGAGCGGCACGAGCGCGTGGTGAACCTGTGGGATGACGCCACCGACGAGGTTGCCGATGCCATGCAGGAGCACCTGTTCCGCCTGAACCCCATCTTCATGATGGCCAACTCGGGCGCGCGTGGATCGTTCAAGCAGATCCGCCAGCTCGCGGGCATGCGTGGCTGCATGGCCAACCCGAAGGGCGAGATCATCGAGCGCCCGATCAAGAGCAACTTCATGGAGGGGCTCTCGGTCCTCGAGTACTTCATCTCCACCCACGGCGCGCGCAAGGGCCTGGCCGACACCGCCCTGAAGACCGCGGACTCGGGCTACCTGACCCGGCGCCTCGTGGACGTGTCACAGGACGTCATCGTGCGCGAGCGCGACTGCGGTACGACCGAGGGCATCGAGGCCGCCGTGGTCCGCGACGGGCAGACCAACCCGTCGCTCCTCGGCCGCGTGGTGATCGGACCGGTGGTGGATGCGTCGACGGGCGAGGTCATCGCCGACCTCCGTGGCGACGCCCCGGACGAGGGTGACGACCAGGCCGTGGACGCCTTCCGTTCGGTCGAGATCGACAGCGCGCTCATGCAGCAGGTGACCGACCTCGGCACGCGCCATCCCACGGCATCGATCACGGTGCGCTCGCCGCTCAAGTGCCGCAGCGCCGTGGGCG
>CAZPAT010000015.1:0-16467 GCA_964584485.1 uncultured Bifidobacterium sp. | reverse complement strand
TGGATGGGACCCATGTGGGCCCATCGGTGGATACTAGCCTGCCGCGCCCGCCTGATCGCGGGCGTCACCCAGGACGGCGGCCAGATCACCCGGGAGCGGGCTCTCGAATCGCATCTCCTCATCCGTGATCGGGTGGCGGAGGGCCAGTCGGTAGGCATGCAGGAACTGGCGCGAGAGCCCACGGGGGTCGCGCCCCATTCCATACACCGGGTCGCCCACGACGGGATGACCGGCGCTCTCCAGATGCACACGCACTTGGTGCGTGCGACCGGTCTCCAATCGCGCCTCCACCAGTGCCACCGGGCCCAGCTGCTCCAGCAGGCGGAAGTGCGTGATGGCCTCACGGCCGCCGGTGGCCCTCACCGCCTGCCGCGTGCGCCTGCGGGGATCCCGGCCCAACGGGCGGTCCACGGTGAGCGCGGGCGGGAACTGGCCATGCACGAGCGCGAGGTAACGGCGCTCCACCGCCCTGTCACGCATCATCCGGCCAAGTCGGCGATGCGCCTTCTCCCCACGGGCAACGAGCATGAGGCCCGATGTGTCCCGATCGAGCCTGTGCACGATGCCGGGCCGCTGCGGGTCCTCCCCCCCGGCGATGCCGCCGGCCAGCAGGCCGTGCACGAGGGTGCCGGTGGAGTGACCTCGCGAGGGGTGGGTGACCATGCCCGCGGGCTTGTCGACGACCAGCAGGTAGTCATCGGCGTGCACGACCGGCACCCCGAGGTCCTCCGCCCGGAGGGCCGGGCCCGTGTCCTCGGGCGGCAGGCGTGCCTCCACGACGTCGCCGGGCGACACCGAATGGCGCTTCGCCCGCGCCTCGCCGTTCACCGTGACCCGGCCCGCGTCGATCAGCCGCTGCGCCTCGGCGCGGCTCTCCACCGCCTCATGCGCTGCCAGCACCGCATCCAGCCGCCGCGCCGGCTCCCCGGCGGCGACCGTGAAGCGGATGACCGGGCCGTCAGTCATCCCCCGCCGCAAGGATGATCGAGAGGACGAGGAGCACGGCGCCGCTGGTGACCGCGACATCAGCCACGTTGAACGGCGGCCACGGCCCGAGGGCGATGAAGTCGGTCACGCCGTCCCGGCTGAGCCGGTCGATGAGGTTGCCGATGCTGCCACCAAGCAGCAGGCCGCCACCCACCGGGACCAGGCGGTGCTGCCCCGCGTACGCCACCAGCACCACGGCGATCACGGCGATCGCGATCAGGGTCAGGACGGCGATGACCCCGGTGCTTCCCGAGAAGAGGCTGAACGCGATGCCCGTGTTGATCGTGTGCACGACGTCGATGCCGGGAGCGACGCCGATGACCTCGCCGGGCGTGATGGTGCCGCGCACCATCACCTTCACCACCTGGTCCACGGCCACGACCGCAAGGGCGATGAGGGCCATGAGGCGGTATCGCCGCAGGGCCTCGCGGCGCCGCCGCACCGCGATCACGTCGGGCAGTGCCTCACGGGGGGAACGGCCGGTGCCACTCATGGGAGGCCTGCGGCAAGCCGCGCCATCCGGGCCCCGATGGCGGCGGGATCCCCGTCGATCTCGATGAGCTTGCGGGCACCCGAGGAGCCTCGGCGCAACCGCACGGCGGAGGCCCTCACCCCCGCCACGTCGGCCAGATAGGCGCACAGGGCGGCGTTGGACTGCCCCTTGTGCGGTGCCGCGGCGATCTGAATGCGCACGGCGCCGTCCTGCACGCCAACGGCGGCGGTGCGACGCGACCGCGGCACGGCCTTGACCCGGACGATCACGCCGCCGTCTCGCCGCGAGACCCACTCCGGTGCCTCGTCCTCGCCGGTCAGAACGCCTCCAGCACGCGCACCACCACCGCGTTGGCCACGTACAGGACGATCAATGCGACGATCGGCGACAGGTCGAACATCCCGACCGGGGGGATCACCCGCCGGAACGGACGCAGGTACCAGTCCGTGCTCTCGTGGAAGAAGCGGTACAGGGCGCCCGTCACCCGGCCTGCAGGCGCGACGGGCAGCCACGACAGCAGGATGCGGATGAGCATGACCACGAGGAAGATCGTGAACAGGGCGTTCACGTAGTCGATCAGAACATCCATCACTGCCTTACAGTTCGGATGCGCGTTCCGCGGCGGCCGCGACAGCCGCCGCCAACGCGGTCGCTGCCCCGGCATCCTCCAGGACGGCGACCCCGGCCGCGGTGGTGCCCCCGGGCGAGGTCACCCGGGCCTGCAACTCGGCGGGGTCCACACCGCCCTCGAGCAACGCTGCGGTGCCGCCCAGCACGCCCTGCACCATGGCGCGGGCCTCGTCGGGGCCGAGGCCGCCCGCGACACCACCGCGCTCCATCGCCGCAGCCACGTAGGCAATGAATCCGGGCCCGCTCCCCGCGATGGCCGTGGCCACCGGGAAGAGGGCCTCATCCATGGGGACAACCGCGCCGAGGGGTGCCAGCAGGCGCCCGAGCCGGGCTTCCGCGTCAGCATCGAGGCCATCCGTGGCAACGGCCACGACGCCGTGCCCCGTGGCGACGGCGAGGTTCGGCATAAGACGCACGACCGGGTGACCGGGCACCGCCGGCCGCAGCCGCGCGATGGGCCACCCAGCCGCGACCGATGCCACTACCGCGCCCGTACGCAGGCGCGGGACGGTCTGTTCCAAGACATCCGCGAGGTCCTGGGGCTTCACCGCGAACACCACCAGATCGCAGGACGCCGCATCGCCCGCCTCCACGCCGTGCGCGGCGGCGACCTCCTCGGCGCGGCCGGGCGCCTGGTCCTCCACGACCACGCGCGCGTGCCGCGCGAGGCCGGCGGCCATCGCGCCACCCATCGCGCCCACGCCCACGACGCCGATGGCGGGGGCAGGGTGGCTCACGGCATCAATACTGGTTGAAGAAGCCCTTCTCGAGCAGGCGTGCCCTCTCCTCCGCCGACACCTCGACGTTCCTCGGGGTGAGGAGGAACACCTTGTCGGCGATGCGGGACATGCCCCCGTCGAGGGCGTAGGTGAGGCCACTGGCGAAGTCGATGAGGCGCTTCGACAGATCGGTGTCGGCGGACTGCAGGTTCAGGATCACCGGAACCGAGCCCTTGAACTTGTCCGCGATCTGCTGCGCATCGTTGAAGCTCCTCGGCACCACGAGTGTCACCTCGGAGCCACGGGCGGACCGCCCGGATGACGACGGCTCCACGGAGCGCAGGTTCCGCGAGGGCGACGGGATCCCCGGGTCGGAGTAGATGTCGTCGAAGTCGTCCGATCGCGACGACTGGCGGCGCGAGTGCCTGTCGCGCGATGACCGCTCCTCACGGTGATCATCCTCACGCATGCGGGCATTGGTCTCGCGGTCGTGATGATCGTCGTAGTCGTCGTAGTCGTCGTACTCGTCATAGCCGTCGTCGGCCATGCCGAAGTACGCGAGCGTCTTCTGCCAGTAATCAGTGATCGACATCTACGGCTGCTCCATCCGGGTGCGGTCGATTATCCCCCGTCCGACGCGCACCATCGTAGCGCCCGCCTCCACGGCAACGACGAAATCCTGCGATGTGCCCATCGACAACTCACCCAGGTCATGCGCGCCCGCCCAGCGGGAGGCGAGGTCATCACGCAGTTCGCGGACCGCCTCGAACCACGGGCGCGATGCCTCGGGGTCGGCGGTGAACGGCGGGAGTGCCATGAGTCCGCCCACCTCGACCCCTGCACGCGACGCGTGCTCCAGCGCGGGTTCGAGCGCGGCAGGCGCGAACCCGCCCTTGCTCTCCTCCCCCGCGATGTTCACCTGCAGCAGCACGCGCACCGGGCCCGCCGCGCGACGCCCGATCTCGTCGATCAGCGACAGGCGATCCACCGAGTGGACCAGGCGCACCCGCGGCAGCACATCCCTGACCTTCCGGCTCTGCAGGTGACCGATGAAGTCGAACACGGCCTCGCTGCCGATGGCCTCCTGCTTGGCCAGCAGGTCCTGCAACCGGTTCTCGCCGATCACACGGGCACCGGCGTCCACGAGGGCTGCTGCCTCGTCCGGCGCCACGTACTTGCCCGCAATGACCAGTTCGGCGGAGCCCGGCGGTCTCCCGGAGGCGCCGCAGGCGTCATCCATCCGCCCGCGGGCCTCATCGAGTGCCGCCTTCAGGAGTTGCGCGTCGATCATGCCCCCTCCTCGATCCAGACGACCCCGGCCTGCCGACCGGTCTCCGCGCCGTCACGACGGTACGAGAAGAAGAGATCCTCCTCGCAGGATGTGCAGCCGCCCGTATGCCGGATGCGCTCGCGGGCGACACCGGATCGGACGAGGGCGGCCTCGCAGCATGCACCCAGGTCCACCGCCGTGCCGCGCACGACCTCCGGGCCGAACCGGCTCGAGATGGCAGCACGCACCTCGTCACCCACCGGATAGCAGCAGGGGCCGATGTGGGGGCCCACCACCGCGCCCACTCCATCCCCGTCGTCGCCGAGGGCACCCATGGCCGCTTCGATCACGCCCGCAACGAGCCCCCGCCATCCGGCATGTGCCGCCGCCACGCGCGAGCCGTCCAGGGTCCAGGCCAGCACCATGGGGCAATCCGCGCCCATCACCATGAGCGCGATGCCTGGATGCGAGGTCGCGACCGCGTCGGCGTCCGCCACCCCTTCGAGGGTACCGGTGAACGCCCCCCGCCCCCCGCGGTCATCGGCCAGGTACACGGCGGACCCATGCACCTGGCGAAGCACGACGGCAGGCGCCGGATCAAAGCCCAACGCTGCGGCGAGCGCGGCGCGATTTTCCCGCACCCGTTCCGGAGCGTCCCCGGTGGCCGTGCCCACGTTGAGGGATGCGCGCGGTGGCGCGCTCACTCCGCCGGCGCGGGTGGTGAAGGCCGCGCGCACCCCCGGGGCGCCGGTGTCGATGACCAGGCGCGGCCCCCTCGTCATGCCGACCGGCCCGCCTCGGCGAGCGCGACGGCCATCTCCTCATCCCGTCCGGTCGCCCTGCCGTCCAGCACCGCGCGGCGCACCGCACGGAGCGCACGTCCGATCCCGGGCCCCGGCGCCACTCCGGCCGCGACGAGATCGGAACCCCCCACCTCCGGGGCAAGGTCACGCCATCTGGCCCACCAGGTGGCCACAGCCTCCGCACCCCCGACGAGCACCCCGATCTGGGCGGCAGGCGGGAGGTCCCCGAGGAGATCATCCACCTCGGACGGGCGGCGCGCGGCGGACACCGCCGGCGCGCGCTCCAGCCCGTCGCGCACCTCGCGCGCCACCGCCCGCGACCAGGCGGGCAGTGCGGCATCTTCCACGGCAACCGGGTCGATGCCGAGACCCAACCGGAGGGCCCACGGCGTGACCCCGGGGGCCCCGGCCCGGGTGAGGGCCACCTCGAGTGCCGCAAGGCGATCGGCGCGCCGGGGGTCGGCATCGGGCCAGGCGAGGCCGAGCGCCGCGCCCATCGCGAGCGCCACCGGAGCAGCGTCCTCCGCGAGCAGCCGAGCCAGTTCATCGGCCACCCTGCTGTGGGCGAGCGATACCTCGGCCGCGGCGCGTCGGGCGGCCGACTCCGTGCCGTCCTCCATCCGGAAGCCCAGGCGCGCCGCGTAGCGAAGGGCGCGCACCACGCGACTCGGGTCCTCATGGAACGCGTCAGCGCGGAGGGACCGGATGCGCTCGGCGCGGATGTCCGCGCGACCACCGTGCGGGTCGATGATCTCCCCGGCCCCATCCCCATGCAGCACGAAGGCAATCGCGTTCACCGTGAAGTCGCGGCGCGCGAGGTCATCCGCGAGGCCACCCGGCGACACGTCCGGAAGCGCTCCCGGCCGCGCGTAGGTCTCCCGACGGGCGGACGCCAGGTCCAGATGCCGACCGTGGGCGAATTCCACCCGCGCGGTGCGGAAGCGCTCATGCGTGATGACCCTGCCGCCGAGGTCGTGACCGATCCGGGTGGCGACGGCGATCGCATCGCCCTCCACCACCACGTCCACGTCGGGCCCGTGGGGCACGCCCAGGATCGCATCACGCACCGCGCCCCCGACCAGGCACGCGCGCGGCCCCACGATGGGCCACTCGACGCGCGCGAGGATCGGGTCACACGCGACCCACGCAGCCACCGCGCTACCATCGTCCTCATGGGTGATCACGTCGCGCACAACCTGCAGGCGGCTGCTCCAGTCGCCCTCGACGGGCTCGCCGAGGCCATCGCGCGATGGGAGGGCCGGCCGCTCGATGAACTGCAGCAGGCGTCGGACCGGATCCGCGCCGAGGTCCGCTCCTGGGCGGAGGACCCGGCCAATGCCGACCGACCCATCTCCGACTCCCCCGTCTACCTCGACCGGATGGCGGTCGAGGTGCTCATCGAGCGCCGCTTCTTCACGGAGTAGCCGTCCCCGCACCGACGAGCGCGATCGCCTCGATCTCCACGGAGGCACCGGCCGGAAGGGCGGCCACGCCGATGGTCGCACGGGCCGGGGGCGCCCCGCCGAACCCCCTGCCATAGGCCTCGTTCATTGCCGGGAACTCCGAGAGATCGGTCATGAAGACGGTGGTCTTGACGATGTCGTCCATGTCCGCACCCGCAGCGCGCAGGATCGCGCGGATGTTCGCCAGGCACTGGTCGGTCTGCGCCGTGACACCCCCTCCGACGAGGGTGCCGTCCGGATCCAGCGGCACCTGCCCGGACACGAACAGCAGCTCCCCTGGTGCCGCTCCCACCGCCTGGCTGTAGGGGGCACCGGCCACGGGGGCAGGGGCGTCCTCCGTCCGGATGATCCTGCGGGACATTCCCTATCTCCTCACCGGCACGCCGTCGCGTGCCATGGCCGCCTTGACCTCACCCACCGAGTACACGCCATCATGGAACACCGAGGCCGCGAGCACCGCATCGGCATGACCGCGCGTGACGGCCTCCGCGAAGTGGGAGAGCGTTCCGGCGCCGCCTGAGGCGATGACGGGAATCGGCGCGGCATCGGCGATCGCGGCCAGCAGGTCGGTGTCGAAGCCCACCTGGGTGCCATCACGGTCCATGCTCGTCACCAGGAGCTCTCCCGCGCCGCGGCGCGCGGCCTCGGCCGCCCACTCCACCGCCTCGATACCGGTCTCGCGACGTCCGCCGGCCAGGTAGACCTCCCATCCCGAGCCGTCCCCCCGCTTCTTGGCATCGATGGCGACCACGATGCACTGATCCCCGAATCGCATGGCCGCGCGCTCGACCAGGTCGGGGTCGCGCACGGCTGCGGAGTTCAACGACACCTTGTCCGCGCCGGCGGCGAGGACCGCCCGGATGTCCTCCTCGGTGCGCAGGCCGCCGCCGATCGTGAAGGGAATGAAGACCTCCTCGGCGGTCCGCTCGACGAGGTGGATGATCGTATCCCTTTCCTCGTGCGTCGCGGTGATATCGAGGAACACGAGCTCGTCGGCGCCCTCCGCGTCGTAGCGGGCGGCGAGCTCCACCGGATCGCCCGCATCCCGGATGTCCACGAAGTTGACGCCCTTGACGACGCGCCCGCGATCGACGTCGAGGCAGGGTATGACCCGGATCACGGTGCGGCGGCGGCCAGCGTGGAGACCGCATCGGCCACGGTGAAGCGGCCCTCGTACAGTGCCCTGCCCACGATGACGCCCCGGATGTTCGGCAGGCCGAGGCGCGAGAGCGCGACAAGATCATCCAGGGATGAGATGCCTCCCGACGCCAGGATCGTGAGCGGCGGCGCGGCGTTCGACAGGCGCCGCAGGGCCTCGAGGTTGGGTCCGCCAAGGGTGCCGTCGCGGCCGATATCGGTGTACAGCAGGTGCCGCACGCCGGTGCGCGCGAGCTCGGCCGCCACGTCCACGGCGGTGCGGTCCGATACCTGCGTCCAGCCATGCGTGGCCACCCGGCCATCGCGGGCATCCAGCGCGACCACCAGGCGATCACCCAGCCGGCCGGTCGCCCACCGCAGGAACTCCTCGTCCTCGATCACCGCGGTGCCGACCACCACGCGATCGACCCCTGTCGCGATGGCGGTCTCCACCGCGGGCTGGTCGCGCAGCCCGCCGCCGAGTTGCACCGTTCCGGGGAACGTCGCGGCAAGCTGCGCGATGATCGGCGCGTGCACGGGGTTCCCCTCGAGAGCCCCGTCCAGGTCGACCACGTGCAGGTTGGTCGCGCCCTCGCGGGCGAACGCCCGCGCCTGGGCAACCGGGTCGTCGTTGAACACCGTCGTCCGCGCGAAGTCGCCCTGCACCAGCCGAACAGCGGCGCCATCCCGCAGGTCAATCGCCGGATAGAGCTCGATCACGACGCCACCGCCTGGCCGGCCTGCACGCCGGCGAGCCAGCGGTCGAGCAACGCGAGGCCGGCCCCGCTCGACTTCTCGGGGTGGAACTGGACGCCGCAGACATCCCCGCGCCCGACGGCCGCGGCGAAGCCGACGCCGTGCTCCGACGTTCCGAGGACATCGTCCTGCTCTGCGGGGACGCATGCATAGGAATGCACGAAGTAGTACGTCCGATCGGCCGGCCCGCCGGAGGCCGGCGCGAGCGGTGTGCCCTCGCGCCAGTGCACCTCACTCCATCCGATGTGCGGAACCTTCGCCGAGGTGCGCAGCCGCTCGACACGACCCGGGATGAGCCCCAGGCCCGAGACGCCGGGGCTCTCCTCGCTCTCCTCGAACAGCAACTGCAGGCCCAGGCAGATGCCGAGGACGGGTGTGCCCGACGCCGCCCGGTCGCGGAGCATGGCGGTGAACCCGCGCGCCCCCAACCGCTCCATGGCCGCGCCGAAGCGGCCGACGCCCGGCAGCACCACGGCGTGCGCATCCCGCGCCTCGCCGGGCTCACGGCACACATGCACGCGCGCGCCGAGGCGCTCAAGCGCCTTCCCCGCGCTGCGGAGGTTGCTCATGTCGTAGTCCAGAAGGGCCACGTGTGGCCCGCCACCCGCTGCGGTCACAGCGTGCCCTTGCTCGACGGCACCCCCGTCACCCGCGGATTCGGCGCAACCGCGCCGCGCAGTGCCCGCGCAAGCCCCTTGAAGCACCCCTCGATCACGTGGTGCGGACCACCGGGCTTCAGCACGTCCACGTGCAGCGTCATCCGCGCGGCATTCGACATGCCCCGGAGGAACTCGGCCACGAGGTCGGTCTCGAACCCGCCGATGACCATGGGGGTTAGATCGGCGTCGAACGACAGGAAGGGGCGCCCCGAAAGGTCGATCGCCACCTGAACCAGCACCTCGTCCATCGGGACGAGCGCGCTGCCATACCGCTCGATGCCGCTCCGGTCGCCCAGTGCGGTGTCGAGGGCCTGCCCCAGCGTGATGCCCGTGTCCTCCACCGTGTGGTGGCTGCCGGTCTCCAGGTCCCCGCGCGCGCTGATGGACATGTCGATCAGCGAGTGGCGGGCCAGCAGCACCAGCATGTGGTCGAAGAAGCCAATACCGGTGACCGCCTCGGCCACGCCCGCGCCGTCGAGGTCGATGCGCGCCTCGACGTCGGTCTCCCCGGTGGTGCGGCGAATGCTTGCTGTTCTGCTCATGGCGACGACCTGATCTCCGCCGAACGGCGGTGCTCGGGAAATCCCTCCGCGTCCGCCAGCGTGGCGAGGTGCGGGGTGAGGATGTCTACGGCCTGCTGCGGGATGTCCACCAGCGCCATCCGGCGCATGTAGGTGGCGGGACCAACCGCGGATGCGTGACGCGCCGCGCCCCCGGTCGGCAGGATGTGGTTGGAACCGGCGACGTAGTCGCCGAACGCTGTTGCGCCGAGCGGCCCGAGGAACACGCACCCCGCGCGGCGTATCCGGGCCGAGACGGCCCGGGCGTCGGCGAGGGCGAGTTGCAGGTGCTCCGGCGCGAAGGCCTCGGCCAGGACGAAGGCGTCCCCCTGCGACGGGCAGTCGACGAGGGTGATGGTACCAACGGGGGCAGCCTCCTCGGCCAGCGCGGCTGCGATGGCGTCGTTCACCCCGGGCTCCCAGGCGAGGCAGGCAGCGGGGGAATCCGGGCCGTGCTCGGCCTGGGCGAGCAGGTCCGCCGCGATCGCGTCCGGGTCCGCCGAGCCGTCCGCCAGCACGATCAGCTCGCTGGGGCCCGCGATCGAGTCGATGCCGACCGTCCCGAACACCTGCCGCTTGGCCTCCTGGACCCATGGGTTGCCGGGGCCCGTGATGACGTCCACCGCGGGAACCGTCTCGGTTCCGTATGCGAGTGCCCCGATCGCGGCCGCGCCCCCGGCGGCCACTACCTGGTCGACGCCGAGCAGCCCGGCGGCGGCCAGGACCACGGGGTTGGGTACGCCCGAGGGGCCCGGCGGGCTCGCCACGACGATCCGGCCGACTCCGGCCACCTGCGCCGGCACCACGCCCATGATGAGGCTCGACGGGTAGGCCGCGCGGCCACCCGGGGCGTAGATACCCGCGGCGCCCACCGGGATCGCACGCACCTCCACCGACTGCCCGGCGGGCAGGCGGACGTCGTAGCCGTGCGGGCGGCCTGCCTCGGCGACCGCCCGAACCTGATCGGCGGCGAACAGGACGGCATCGCGCAGCCGCCCATCGAGGTCTCGGACGGCGGCATCAACCTGACCGGGCGGCACGACCGGAGACGCCCCGGAGAACTCCGGGGCATCGAACCGCCGGATGGCGTCGACCACCGCCGCGTCGCCCCGGGCGCGCACATCGGCCAGCGCATCGGCAACAGCCGCCTCAGGGGCCGCTGCGGAGCCGGCACGGAGCCGCGCGCAGTCCCCGACCGGGTCGGCCGGGTCGGCGGTGAGCCTGTTCACCGTCATGCCACCACCTGCTCCATCCGGCGGACCAGGTCATCCAGTTCCACCGCGCGCATCTTGTGGCTCACGCGGTTCGCGATCAGACGCGCGGTCGACTCGAAGATCGCCTCCCGCTCGACCAGGCCGTTCTCGCGGAGGGTGCGCCCGGTGGCCACCAGGTCGACGATGCCGTCGGACAGGCCGACAAGCGGCGCGAGCTCCACGGAGCCGTTGACCTTGACGATCTCCGCCTTGCGCCCCGTCGCCTCGAAGAAGCGCTCCGCGCAGTTCACGTACTTCGTCGCCACTCGCACCACGCCGAAGCGCGCGATGGCATCCGCAGTCGGGTCGTCCCCCGCGGGGGTGCACCACGACATCCGGCAGCCCCCGAAGCGCAGGTCTGCGAGTTCGTACACATCGGGCTGGCGCTCGAGCAGTACGTCGCGGCCGACGATGCCCACATCGGCGGCCCCACTCTCCACGTACGTCGGCACGTCGCTGGGACGGGTCGTGATGTACGTCGGCCCACCGGGCACATCGATGATCAACCGGCGCCCGGCATCACGCAGCGGGGCGACGGGGAGGCCGACGGCGTCGAGCACCTCCAGGGTGTCCCCGAAGAGGGCGCCCAGCGGCACGCACACCCTCAGGTCCATGGGCCGGCCCCCAGGTCGTCCACCTCTGACCGGGTGCCCGAGATCACATCGCGCACCATCCAGCCATCTCCCTCGCGGCGCACGACGTGACGTCGCCCATCGGCCAGGGCAACGGCGTCCGGGTCGGGACAGTCCCTGGGAACCCCGACGACCACCACGCCATCCGCGCGCAGACGCGTGGCCTCCTCGATCAGATCGTCGGCGCCGCCGACCAGGACGACCCCGGCGCCTTCCCGCTCGGCGGCACGCCCGACGGCGTGGTGCAGGAGGTCCAGTGCCACGGCAACCCCGACGGCGGGACGCGGGCGCCCGAAGCGCGCCCCCAGACCGTCGTAGCGGCCCCCCACCGCAACCGGGACGGCCACGGCTGCCGCGTAGGCCTCGATCACCACGCCGGAGTAGTACGACCAGTCGCGCACCACGCCCAGATCGACCATCGGCGCTGGGACGCCGTGCCGCGCGGCCAGCGCGAGCACCTCCTGCAGCCGGGCGCACTCGGGCGCCGCGGCGGGCGCGGCGTCGGCAACCCGGTCGAGGACGTCGGGTCCGCCGCGCAGGGCGGGCAGGTCCGACACGATCGCCCCGAGGGGCCCGGTGCATCCGAGGTCAGCCGCGGCGCGGCGCCACTCGACGACGCTGCGCGCGTGCAGGGCATCCCACAGGGTCGCGCGCGCCGCCCCGGACGCACCGGCCTCGTCGAGCACCGCGGACACCAACGCCACGGAACCCACCGCGATCCGCGCATCGGGCACGCCGGCGGCCGCGAGGGCGCACCCGAGCGCCGCGATCACCTCGGCATCGGCATCGGCGCCGGCCGCGCCGACCAGTTCGATGCCGGCCTGGCGCTGCTCCGCCCCCTCGATCTTGCCCGAGGTCGGCCGACGCACGGCGCGCGCGTTGTAGGCGATCCGCACCGGGTCCGGGTGGTCTGCCATGCGCGTCGCGACCAGGCGGGCGATGGGAATGGTGAGGTCCGGCCGGAGGACCAGCACCCGGCCATCGTCATCGAACAGGCGGTAGGCGCGGCCCGCGGCCTCGTCATCAGCCCGCCCGAGGACATCCGCCAACTCGAGGAGCGGCGTCATGACCTCGCGGTACCCGAAGGTGCCGAAGGCATCCGCGAGAGCCTGCCCGAGCGCCCGCAACTCCGCCGCCTCCACGGGCAGCACGTCACGGACCCCGGCTGGGAGGAGCGCGGGATCGGTCATCGCGTCAGTCGTCCACCCGCTCGATGCGCGCGCCCACCGCCCGAAGGCGCTCGTCGATGCGCTCGTAGCCCCGATCGATCTGCCCGATGTTGCCGATGGTCGTGGTGCCGCTCGCCGCGAGCCCCGCGATGAGCATCGCCATGCCGGCGCGGATGTCGGGGCTCTCCACCCGCTCGCCGTACAACGGCGCTGGACCGCTGACGACGGCGCGGTGCGGGTCGCACAGGATGATGCGTGCGCCCATCGCCACGAGCTTGTCGACGAAGAACAGGCGGTTCTCGAACATCTTCTCGAAGATCATCACCTCGCCGCGGGCCTGGGTCGCGACGGCCGTCGCGATGGACGTCAGGTCCGCGGGGAACGCCGGCCAGGGTCCGTCGTCGATCTTCGGGATGGCTCCCCCCTCGTCCTGCACCACCTCCAGCGACTGCTCCGGCGGAATGCGCAGCGCGGTGTCGCCGACCCACTCCACCTCGATGCCCAGGCGCCCGAAACCCAGCAGGATCATGCGCAGGTCGGCGGGGCGGGCTTCGGAGATCGTGAGATCGGAGCCGGTGATCGCGGCCAGGCCGATGAACGATGCGATCTCGATGTAGTCGGGCCCGATGCGGAAGCGGCCGCCGTGCAGGCGCTCCACCCCATCGATCACGAGCCGGTTGGTCCCGATGCCATCGATCTGTGCACCGAGCGCCACGAGGAACTCCGCCAGGTCCTGGACGTGCGGCTCGCAGGCGGCATTGAGGATCGTCGTGCGGCCGCGTGCAAGGACCGCCGCCATCAGCACGTTCTCCGTCGCGGTGACCGAGGCCTCGTCCAGGAAGATCTCGGCGCCCACCAGGCCGTTGTGCGACATGCCGTACGCGCGACCGGCCTCATCCACGTCTGCGCCCAACGCGCGGAACGCCATCAGGTGGGTGTCAATCCTGCGCCGCCCGATGAAGTCCCCCCCGGGAAGGGGAAGCGTCACCGCGCCGGCGCGCGCCAGCAGCGGTCCCGCGAACAGCACCGACGCCCGGATTCTCTTGCACAGCTCAGGATCCAGCGCCGGGCTCCGGACATCGGCGGCCCGGAAGGCCAGCGCGCCATCGGGCTCCTCGCGAACCGCCACGCCGAGGTCATCGAGGATGGCGAGCATCGCGTGGACGTCGAGGATGTCCGGGACATTCTCGAGGATGACCTCCTCGGCGGTGAGAAGGGTCGCGGCGAGGATCGGCAGGGCGGCGTTCTTGTTACCTGTTGGGGTAACGGTGCCGGCCAGCGCGTGCCCGCCCTGGATCACGAACTGCTGGCTCACGGCCGCGCACGCTAACACGCCGGAAGCCCGGCCAAGGCCTCCGCGAGTCGGTCGATATCCCCTGCGTTCGTGAAGAAGCCGCATGACGCCCGCAGCCCGCCGGGCGCGGGCAACGGGCGCACGATCACGCCCCGCTCCGCGAGCGCCATGGCCGCCGTCTCCGGGTCGCGCCCCGGCACCGAGAAGGCCACGAGTCCCGATTCCGACGCCAGGGGCGCGTCGAGGGATACGCCCTCGACCCCGGCCAGCGCCTCACGGCAGGCGCGTGCCGCGCGAGCGGTATCGCGGGCGATCCGGTCCCATCCGATCGCCTCGAGCCACCCCAGCGATGCCGACCAGCCTGCGATGAGGATCTCCGGGAAAGTGGATGCCTCGAGGCGGCGGCCGTCGGGGTGCAGGGTGAGCGACCCGTCCCATCCGTGGTCCTCGCCGGACTCGTACCCCATCACGGTCGGGGCGATCTCCCGGAGGCGCCCGGGACGCACCCACAGGGCCCCCAGCCCCTCGGGGCCCAGCAGCCATTTCTGCGCCGGCATGGCATAGGCGTCCACGCCCCACGCCGCCGGATCCGTGCGCACCGCCCCCGCCGCCTGCGCTCCGTCAACGAGCGTGAAGGCCCCCACTGCGCCCGCCGCGCGCGCGGCGCCCGGAACATCCAGCACCGCACCCGTGATCCAGGACACGTGCGACAGGGCCACCAGCCGCGTGCGCTCCGTGCAGGCCGCGCCGATGGCAGCCTCGAGATCCACCGACCCGTCGCCCACGTCCACCGTCACCACACGGGCGCCCACCATTTCAGCCGCGGCGCGGAGCGGCACCGCCAGGCCCGGATGCTCCATCCCCGTCGTCACGACCTCATCCCCGGCCGCGAGCCGCATGCCCCATATGACGGCGTTCATGGCATGGGTCGAACTCTGCATGATCGCCACCTCGCCGCCGGGTCGACCAAGCACGCCACCCACCGCGGCGCGCAGGGCCTCTTGGCGCCCGCGTGCCGCCTCCACCCCGGCAGCGCTCATCCGACCGCGGTCCAGCTGCTGCGCCATGACCCCCTGCATTGCCGCGCACGCAAGATCCGGCAGGGGCCCGGCCCCTCCGGTGTTCAGGTACGCCTCCGCCGCAAGGGCGGGCAGGCGGGCGCGCACCGCGCCCCGGCCGGCATCCCATCGGGCGCCACCCCCTGTCACGATGTCAGGCCCCACCGGCTGAATGCGTCGCAGCAAGCACCTCGCGCGTCGTGAGCGCAGCGCGCTCACCGGCCACCACGGCACCCTCGATCGACGGGTGCATCGTGATATCGCCGGCCAGCAGCACGTTCCCCACTGCCGTCTGCTGCCCCGGAAGCGCATCGCGCGCCCCGGGCGGAACCGCGAACTGCGCCCACGGGTGCCGCACGACCTCCACCAGGCGTGCGCACCGCGACCACGGGAACCCCGGATTCCACCGGCCGGCGAGCGCCGTCATCGCAGCCTCCAGGGCACCCGGCTCCGCCGCGCCATCCGGGCCGTCCACGCTCGTCGCGAGAAGCCGGGCACCGGCATCTGCCGGAGCCGCCGGCAGCAGGTTGGACTCCTGGCACACCAGGTCGATCCGCGCGGTTCCCGATTCCGCCTCAGCGTTCAGGATGATGGCTTTTCCCGAGTGGAATGACGCATCGAGTTCGTAGGCCAGGGTGGTAACCCCCCGGGGCCGGACGTCCAGCGCGCGCGCGCACTGCCGATCCAGCTCTGCGAGCAACGATCGCGCCTCCGGCGCCTCGGTCGCGACGACCACCACGGCGGCGGCCACGAGCCCAGCCCCATCCACCGCCACCCCGCGCGCGTGCCCACGGTCATCCCGGCTCGGGACGATCCCGGCCACCCGGGCGCCGGTGCGGACCTCCCCGCCCAACTGCCGCACCCGCGCGGCAGCCCATCGGCTGATCATCCCGTGCCCCTCCACGGGGATCACTGCCGGGCCGCGCAGCATCATCTGGATGAGGAAGCGCAGGTACGCAGCATCGCTGCCCAGGTCCCGGTCGGCCGTGATCACGCCGAACAGCGGGCGGAAGAACCCCTCGATCGCACGCTCGGTGAACCCGCGGGCCCGCAGGTACTCGAGTGCGGTCGCATGCCGCTCATCCCCCGCGAGCACGCGCGCGGACGGTATGCCCGCCACCTCGGCCCCGAGGGCGGCGAGCCTCCGCACGTCACCGGCGCTGAACGCGCGGAACCGCAGGACGCCAGCGGGCGACGCCGACATCCGGTCCCACGAGGAACCGTCGTGCACCACCGCGCCCCGGTCGAACGCGATCAGGTCCCGGCGCCGGATCCCGACGTCCCGAAGCAGTCGCGAGGTGCGGGGATATGCCGAGAACAGTGATTGGAATCCCCGATCCACGACACGCTCGCCCACCGACAGCGTCCGCGCCCGGCCCCCCACCTCCTCTGCGGCCTCGAGCACCGTAACGGCCACCCCGCCCTCCGCCAGCCGCAGGGCGCACGTAAGGCCCGACAGCCCCGCGCCCACCACGATCACGGGCGCGCCGTCCCTACCAGTCAGCATGGGCCCGATCGTACCCCTCCCCAAACGGCGAAGGGCCGCCTCTCGGCGGCCCTTCTCGATGAATCCCGGCGGCGACC